>JBIIIA010000169.1:0-6927 GCA_044235195.1 Thermoflexales bacterium | reverse complement strand
CGGAGCTCGGCGAGGCCGCCGTCGTCGCCGGCATGGCCGCGCACGGCTGCAACCTGCAGCATCCGTCCGAGCTCGCGCTCGCGCGCAAGCTGCTCGAACTGCCCGAGATCGTTTCGCTCGTGGCCGTCACGCTGCAGCCGCACCACTACACCGTCTACGCCTATGCGCTGTGCAGCGCGTTCAGCCGCTTCTACGACGATTGCCGCATCCTGAAACAGCCGGAGGCCGTGCTGTTCTCGCGCCTGCGGCTCGCGCGCGCGGCGCAGCTCACGCTCGCCCGCGTGCTGCACCTCATGGGCATGGACGCGCCGGAGAAAATGTAGTGCGCGATGTATAGTCACTCGTATGCGATCCATGTGGCAAAACTACATTCGATCCGACCCACTTATCATGATGGGCAAGCCCGTCTTCGCGGGAACACGTATTCCCGTTGATTTGGTCTTGGAGCGGATCGCCTACGGAGATACGTTCGAGGACGTCCTCGAAGCATATCCACGTCTGACGCGTGACGCACTTCTGGCAGCTTTTGCTTTCGCATCTGAATGGATGCGCGCGGACATCATCTATCCCGTGCAGGCTGCCCCATGAAGTTTCTCGCTGACGAATGCGTCGACGCACCGGTAGTATCGCGACTGCGTGCAGATGGACACATGATCACCTACGTCGCAGAAATGGCGCAGGGAATATCCGATGACGAAGTGCTCGATCTCGCAAATTCCGGTCGCATGATGCTAATGACAGGCGACAAGGATTTTGGCGAGCTCGTGTTTCGCCTTCAGCGTACAGCCGAAGGCGTCGTGCTGATCCGCATCAACGGAGTAGGCAACGCACGAAAATCAGAGATTGTGGCCGACGCTGTCGCGATTCACGGCAACGACATGCAGGGATGTTTCACAGTGATCGAACCATCGAGCGTGCGCATCCGCAGGCGCTTCGACGCTCAACCTAAACAGTAAAAACTATGGGCATCAAACCAGACCACTGGATCCGCCGCCAGTCGCTCGAACACGGCATGATCGAGCCGTTCGTCGAAAATTCCGTCCGCCAGGGCGTGATTTCGTACGGCGTCTCGTCGTACGGCTACGACATCCGCGTCAGCGACGAGTTCAAGATTTTCACGAACGTCAACTCCGCCATCGTCGACCCGAAGAATTTCGTGCCGGAATCGTTCTTCGATTTCAAAGGCGACGTGTGCATCATCCCGCCCAATTCGTTCGTGCTCTCGCGCACGGTGGAATATTTCCGCATCCCGCGCGACGTGCTCGTCGTCTGCGTCGGCAAATCGACATACGCCCGCTGCGGCCTGATCGTCAACGTCACCCCGCTCGAGCCGGAGTGGGAGGGCTTTCTCACGCTCGAAATCAGCAACACCACACCGCTCCCGGCGCGCGTCTATGCCAACGAAGGCATCGCCCAGCTGCTGTTCTTCGCCGGCGACCAGCCCTGCGAAACCAGCTACAAGGACAAGAAGGGCAAATATCAGTCGCAGGTCGGCATCGTGCTGCCGAGGATCGAGAAGCAGAAGCAGGAGTAGATAGTCGATAGTGATAGTGATAGTGATAGTGATGGTTGTGTCTGTTCTATCGACTATCACTATCGACTATCACTTCCCACTATCACTTTCCCCTCACCCCCACATGGTCTAATCCCACTGATGCTCACCGAAAAGGAAATCCTCGCCGCGCTGTCGCGCGTGATCGAACCGGAACTGCACAAAGATCTGGTGACCTTGAACATGATCAAGGATCTCAAGATCGAAGGGAATCGGGTGGCGTTCGCCATCGAACTGACGACGCCGGCGTGCCCGCTGAAGGATGTGATGGAGCGCGCGGCGCGCGCCGAGCTGGCGAAGGTGCCGGGCATCGGCGTGGTGAACATTTCGTTCACCAGCAACGTCGTCGCCAACGCGCGCATGCGCAGCGCGCTGAATCTGCCGATCAAGAACATCATCGCCGTGGCCTCGGGCAAGGGCGGCGTCGGCAAGAGCACGGTCGCCGTCAACCTCGCCATCGCGCTCGGGCAGACCGGCGCGCGCGTCGGCCTGCTCGACAACGACGTCTACGGCCCCAACGTCCCGCTGATGGTCGGCCTGCCGGCCGCCGAGCTGCTCCCCAACGGACAGTCGATGCCGTCGGTGCAGCAGCAGGGTGGCAAGCTGATCCCGCACGAGAAGTACGGCATCCGCATCTTCAGCATCGGCTTCATTTATCCGGCCGAAGCGCCGCTCGTCTGGCGCGGCCCGATGCTGCACAGCGCCATCCGCCAGTTCCTGCAGGACGTGGCGTGGGGCGAGCTCGATTACCTGATCATCGACATGCCGCCCGGCACCGGCGACTCGCAGCTGTCGCTCGCGCAGGTCGCCGCCGGCGTCATGGGCGTGATCGTCACGCAGCCGCAGCTGGTCGCCATGAGCGACGCGCTCAAGGGCCTGGCGGCCTTCGAGCAGCTCAAGATTCCCATCATCGGCGTCATCGAAAACATGGGACCGTACACCGACCCGCGCACCGGCCAGAAGGTCGCGCTCTTCGGCGAAGGCGGCGGCCAGAAGCTGGCGGCGCTCAAGAACGCGCCGTTCCTCGGCAGCATCCCGCTCGATCCGCAGGTGCGCGCCGGCGGCGACGCCGGCCGCCCGGTCGTGGTGACCGACCCGGACTGCGCGGTCTCGCAGGCGGTCAAATCCATCGCCTCGCAGGTCGCCGCGCGCGTCAGCGTGCTGAATCTCACCAACGCCGACGGCATCATCCCGATCTCGATCATCAACTGAGAAAGTGCGCTTCCCTATGCCCGGGTGCGGCTCCAAAGAGCGGCCCGGGCTGCAGCGCGGCAACGCACGAATCATCCTGCGTCAGAGCCGCGCCCGGTCCAGCTTCCCCGTGGAGGTAAGCGGCAGCGCCGATCGAAATTCGATCACACCGGGCACCATGTAGCTGGGAAGGTACTCGGCGCAGAAACGGAGCAGCGCGGCAGCATCGACCACCGCGCCGGGACGCACAACTACGAATGCGGTCAGCAGGCTTTCTCCTGCAGCGACCGACGCCACCGCCACCTCCGCCACGGCAGGATGCCGCGCCATCACGGTCTCGATCTCTCCCAGTTCGATCCGGTAGCCTCGAATCTTCACCTGCATGTCGCGCCGCCCGCAGAAGTGGCAGGTCTCGTCCTGTTCCTGAAAAACCAGATCACCGGTGCGATACCAGACTCCGGCATAACCGGTGTATCGCTCATGCTCCGGCAGCGCAGCCAAGGCTTCGACCGTCTGCGCCGGCATGCCCCAGTAGCCACGCATCAGTGTGTCGCCAGCCACGTAGAGCTCGCCGATTTCGCCGACGGCGCACGGCCGCCCCTCCTCGTTCAATATCAAAAGCCGCGCACCGGCGCACGCTCGCCCGATCGGAACCGGAAGTGTCCGATCGGGCGACACGTGGCCGACCTCGCACGCGATGCAGACGTTGGTCTCGGTGGGCCCATAGAAGTTGAAGCAGCGCGCATGGGGAATCGCGCGCTGCAGATCCCGCAAATGTGCGAGGGGAAATACTTCCCCGGCGAAAAGAATCCGGTTCAGATGCGCGAATCCATGGCGCTCCAACCCGCCCTGCAGCACGAGGCGCGTCAATGCCGAAGGCACCGAATACCAGACCGTGATCGCCTGCCGTTCGATCCAATCGGCCAAGCTGCGCGGGAAGATGATGAGTTCGGAAGGGACCAGCACCACCGCAGCGCCGACTTTGATCGCAGCGAAAAGGTCGAAGATCGAAAGATCGAAGTGAAAAGGTGCATGACTCGCTACGCGATCGCCGGCATGCAATTCCACGAACGCCGCCGCCCAGTCGATGAAGGCAAGCGCCGCCCGCTGGCTGATCATCACCCCTTTGGGGCGCCCGGTGGAACCAGACGTATAGAGGATGTAGGCGAGGTCATCGGCGTCACCGGTGTGAGTGCCCTGTGCAGCCAGCGGCACAGCTCCCGAATCGTCACTCGGCGGAACCGCGGCCTGATCCACCAGGATCGTCTGCAGCGAGTCGGACGACAGTTCGGGGGCGAGTGCCAACAGTTTTTTCTGCACCGTGATGAGGCCCCGCATTCGACAATCATCGATGACGGAGGCAATACGTTTCACGGGTGAAGCAGGATCGAGCGGCACATACACCGCACCGACGCGCAGGACGGCGAAGATGGCGATCACCGCTGCGAGGGATTTGTCTAGGTAGATTCCAACGCGGTCGCCGGGTGCAATGCCCTGATCGTGCAAACGCGCCGCCAGTCGATCGACGGCTGCATCCAACTCTCGATACGTGATCGAGCGATCACGATCGATCACGGCGACGCGCGCAGGTTCGCGCGCTGCGCTGCGGCGCAGAAGCAGGTCCAGCGTCATAGATTCATGAGATGCGCGATCGTCCGGCGCTGCATCTCCGCGGTGCCAGAATAGAACTGGCTGCCGATGGCATCGCGCAGCTCCCGTTCCAGCTGTGTTTCCGTGAGGTAGCCGTATCCGCCGTGCACGTGCAGCGCATCTTCACAGTTTTTCACCCACGCGTCGCTGATATACAGCTTCGCCATCGCCGCCTCTGCGCGGGCAGATTCGCCATGCAGCTTCAACCAGCCAACCTTGTAGAGCAGGAGCCGCGCCGTTTCCAGCCGCATGCGCATGTCCACTACCCGATGCGCAACAGCTTGAAAGTCGCCGATGGGCTGCCCGAACTGCCGTCGTTGTTTCACGTACCGAACGCACTCCTCCAGCGCACGCTGCATCGCGCCGACGGCCGCCGCAAGAATGAATCCACGTTCCCATTCCATGGCGTAATTAAAAATCGCCATTCCATTGCCCATTTCCCCGAGACGATTTTCCACGGGCACAACGCATTCTTCCAGAAACACTTCCCCCATCGGTGCGGTGCGCAGCCCCATCTTTTCGAGATTGGGGCCGACGTGCAGGCCGGGAGCGCCCTTCTCGACCAGAAACATCGTCAGGCCGAACGGGCCACGCGCAGCGTCGCACGTGGCCAGCACCAGAAACAAATCCGCCACGGGCGCGTTCGTGATGAACATCTTGCCGCCGTTGAGCACATAGGAGTCACCACGGCGGACGGCGGTCGTCTTCGCGCTGAACACGTCGGAGCCCGCCGTGCGTTCGCTCGCGGCGAGGGCGCCGATCGCCGTGCCGTCGCACAACATCGGCAGATACTTCGCTTTCTGCTCAGGAGTGCCGAAGCGCGCCAACGGCGTCACGCACCCCCATAGATGGGCATTCAGGGCGAAGGTCAGCCCGTGGTCGCGACAGCCATAGCCCAGCCCCTCGAAAGCCGCCAGCGTGGTCGACGGATCGACTTCTCGGCCGCCGTACTGCACCGGGATGGTCAGGCCGGGCAGTCCCAGCTCACCGAGCGCGCACCAGCCGGCCCGGTCGAATTCCTGCCGCCGATCGCGTTCTGCGATGTTCGGATCGAGCAGGCGACGCGCACTTTCGGCGACCTGCTCCATCCATCGACGCTGCTCCGGCGTCGAGCCGTATGCCGCTGCAGCGGGGTGCGCTTCCATTCACGATTTGCGCAGACGGCTGCGAATCGCCTGCAAAGCCGGCGACTGCGCCGCATCAGCGGAGTAAATGCGGCCGGCGAACAGATCGATCACCCCTTCCCGGTGCTGATAATGGGCGAAGATCATGAACACCAGCGGGTGCAGCCAGAAGCAGTCCAGCAGATCCTGAATCGCGTCCTGACCACGTTCGACGAGCGCCTGATACGCAGCGAACGGATTTCCCACCGGCTCACTGGCGCTGCCCAGCACCTGCTGAACGGCATGTGCCGCCATGGACGCTTCCTTGATGGCGAAGTACACCCCGAACGAAAAAATCGGGTCGATGAATCGGTGCGCATCGCCGACGCAAAGATAGCCCTTGCCCGTGAACTCGCGAACCTGGTACGAGTAATTGGAGATCGTGCGCACTGGTTCGACGAACGCGACGCCGTCCATGCGTCGCGCGAGCTCGGGGTTGAGAACATACAGCTCTTTGCGCAGGAACTCCTCCGGCGACACATTCTGCGCCTTGAAGTAATCCGCCGGCACGACTACGCCCACACTGGTCACGGTGTCATCCAGTGGAATGAACCAGGACCAGTGATACGGCTGCCGCGTGAAGATCAGCGTGTTGCCCGCCGCGTCTCCGGCATCGCGCCGAGCGCCCGTCACCTGCGTAAAGATTGCGATCTGGCGATCGTAGCGCCCGCGTTCCTTGGGGCTCGTCAGGCTGCTCTTGGATGCGAGAAAAGTGGCCTGGCCCGAAGCATCGATGAGCACGTTGCCGTGCAGGTCATGCACGGCGCCGGCGCTGGTCTGATAGGTCACACCCTTTACCCGATCCCCATCGACGATCGGCTGCAGCGCTCTGCCGGTGACCAGCTCTGCCCCGCGCTCCAGTGCGGTCTCCAGCAGCATGCGGTCGAAGTCGCTGCGTCGCACCTGCCACGTCGAAGTCGATTCGAGCTGATTCTCGTGGTTGCGCTTTTGCACCGGCACCCAGAACGAGTTGCGCGCCTCGGCGCCGTACACCGTCACGCCGTATTTCACGGGCCAGCCGACGGACTGCATCTGTGCCTCCAGCCCAAGTTCACGCAGGCAGTTGCCGCATTCCCCCGTGAGGGATTCTCCGATGTGATAGCGCGGAAAACTTTCCTGCTCCACGATCACCGGCTTCAGCCCCGCCTTCAACAGATAAAGCGCACTGGCAGCCCCGGCCGGCCCGGCGCCGACGACGACAACATCATGTGTTTTCATCTTTGCTTGCTCCGTACTAATATATTCAGCGTGCGTATCGTCTCGAAATGCTCGACGAGGATATCTTCCGCTTCAATCTTGATCGCGAAGCGCTGCTCCATGAAGACGACCAGTTTAAAAATGCTCAGCGAATCGAGCAGGCCTGCCTCGATT
>JBIIIA010000168.1:0-6952 GCA_044235195.1 Thermoflexales bacterium | reverse complement strand
ACAAGCAGCAGCTGATCGACATCCTCACCTACCATGTCGTCGCCGGGCGCCTGCCGGCCGCCACCGTGGTCAAGCATCCGTCGATCGCCACGGCGCTGGGCAGCCGCGTGCAGGTGACGGCGAACGCCGACGGCGTCACGCTGAACGGCGCCAAAGTCATCGCCGCGGATGTGATGGCGAAGAACGGCGTCATTCACGCCATCGACACGGTGCTGCTGCCGCCAGCGGACGTCGTCGAGACGGCGCGCGCCGCCGGCCAGTTCAACACGCTGCTCGCCGCGCTGGAAGCCGCCGGCCTGACGGACGCCGTGCGCGGCGGCAAGCTCACCGTCTTCGCGCCGACCGACGACGCGTTCGCCAAGCTGCCGGCCGGCACGGTCGAGAACCTGCTCAAGCCCGAGAACAAGCAGCAGCTGGCGAAGGTGCTGACGTACCACGTCGTTCGCAAGGACTACGACGCCAGCCAGGTCAGCCGCTATCGCACGCTGCGCACGGCGCAGGGCGGCCTGCTGCATGTGCGCCGCACCACGAACGGCGTGAACATCAACGACGCGTCCGTGGCTGCGGCGGACATCTTCGCCCGCAACGGCGTGATCCACGTGGTCGACAGCGTGCTGCTGCCGCGTTAGTAGCTCGCCCGATTCACGTAGCGCCGCATGCCGATCGTCAGCTCGATCTGCGTGCCCGGCGGCAGCTCGACGACGAATCGCTCGCCCTCGATGACGAGCGATTCGTCGCGCGGATGCGGGTCGGGCTGCGAATATGGGCTGGCGGCGTAGGTGTAGTTCGCGCCGGAATCGGGATAGCCGCTGTCGGGTGAGCGCGAACACCAGTGCGCCTCGGTGAACATGTGCTCGCCGAACGTCCCGGCCTGCAGCGCGACGCTGCGCTCGGCGTCCGCCGATAGATTCACCAGCGTCACCGTGATCGAGCTCTCCGACACGGCGGAAACCAGCGCAGCGACGTCGGGCGGCAGGCCCGGGCGATCGCGCTGCGCATCGAAGTAGCGCAGCGGCGCGACGAGAAGCCCGCCGTTGTAGATGATCTGCGGCGCGCCGAGCGTGAGCTGAATCAGCGCCTCGGTAGTGATCGGATTGCGCTCCTGCCAGTGATGGATGTAGACGTCGCGCAGGTCGGCGTGATCTTCGCGAATGCGATCGAGGTGCCAGACGACCTGCCCCATGGCCGTGCGCAGCGCGCGCTCCGGATATTCCGGATTGCGGCCGGCGAGGAATTCGAGCCAGGGCGCCTCATGGCCACCATCCTCCTTCGAACGGAACGGGTACACCGCCGACCAGTCGAAGCCGCTGCGCGTGCGCAGGAATTCGATGCGCGCGGCGTCCTGCGGCGCCAGGCTCATCGCCCACAGCGCCGTCGTCGGAATCGTGGTGAGCGGCTGCCAGTCGAACCAGCCGGAATCGCCGCAGCGCGTCGGCACGACGAACGTCTCGCCGCTGCCGGGCTGCGCTGCGCCGTCGATCGGACGCGGCAGATCGTCGGCCGGCCCACAGACGGCAGCGGCCACGCCGATCCAGTGCGTCCACAGGCTCATCTGCGGCTGCAGCTCTCGCATGTTCCTCGTGCGCCCGAGCGCGACGATGGCGTCGTGCTGCGTGCGCGGGAAATCGAGATACGACGCATCGTTGGTCAGCAGGGTGCAGCACTGCGCCGCGCACAGCAGCGCGTACTGCAGGTTGTAGAAGCCGTGCGGCCATGTCCAGCCGTAGAGGCCGCCGTACCACTTGCCGTCGACGTATTCGCCGACCTGCCCGCTCAGGCCGACGGTGTCCGGCACGATGCCGCCGTTGGCGCGCGTGCGTTCGATCCAGCCGTCGACGTAGCGCAGCAGCCACGCTTTGTACTTTTCGTCGTGCGTGAGCAGCCATGCGTTGGCGATCAGCGGCGCGACGAACAAGTTGTTGGCGACGTCGCCGCGGCTCATGCCCTTCTCCATCGCCTCGCCCATCCGGCGCGCGTTCACGGGGTCCTTGATGTCCTCGACCGACGTGATGCCCGGCACATTCTGATACGGCAGACCGTACACCGCCATGCCCGGGCTATAGCCGTACGACACCGGCGAACCGTCGTCGTTCATGCCCCAGCGCGGACCGGCGCTGCCGTTGTGCGGCGCGCGCAGAATATTTTTCTCCGCGTCATAGTTCTGCGCCTCCGGATCTTCGTTGAGAAATAATCCGGCGAAGCGGCGCGCACGCTCGATCAGCTTCGGATTTTCCGGATCGGCCAGACACAGCAGGTAGAAATAAATGTAGCTCTCGGCCTGATGAAACTGATCGTAGCCACGCTCGTATTCCCTGTAGATCTGGCCGAGTCGCGCGCACTGCCGCGTGATGGCATCCCATTCCTCGTGCGCGATTTCGAGCAGCTCATCGCTGCCGCCGAGCAGATACAGCAGCGGGAAGTTGTAGAACGCCTCGTAGAAGTCGTCGGCGCCGTCGCGGCCGGGCAGCGCATCGCGCCAGATCAGCTCGCCGCGCAGCGGGCCGTCGCGATGCGTGTACTTGTTCAGGTAAATGCGGGCGGCGCGTTCGAGCTGATCGAACAGCGCGCGCTCGAGCAGCGCCCATGCGGGCGGCGCGAACATCGGGAGGGAGGCACGGATGGTGGGCATGGAGGAGAGTCGATAGTGGATAGTGGATAGTAAGAGCCACAAGTATGCGCGTATACCTGACCGGCGGCAAGCTCACCGATCACTGTCGACTATCCACCATCACTATCCACTTTCCCCCGTTCGCGCCCATCGCCGTCTATGCATACACTTCCCCCATCACAGGAGGACATATGACATTCAGCGGCGCCCACATGGGGCTGGGAAACATCATGAAGCTGTCGAACGCAGTGACGCGTTCGATCAGCGCCGAGAACGTGTATGGAGAAAAGGGACGCGGCGGCATGGCCGACGTCGGCGACGCCGCACAGGAAGAGGTGCTGCGCATCGGCCAGGTCTGGCGCGCCGAGCAGACGGCGGCGGCGCGCGACCTCGGCCGCAAGTGGAAAGTGCGGCCGTGCATCAAGCTGCCGGCCGGATCGACGACGACGCTGATGGACGTGGAGTGCTCGGGCGTGATTCAGCATATCTGGATCACGACGGACCCGAAGCGCTACCGCGACCTGATCCTGCGCATGTACTGGGACGACGAAAACGAGCCGAGCGTCGAGAGCCCGGTCGGCGATTTCTTCTGCAACGGCTGGTGCCAGCGCGCCAACGTGCTGGCGCTGCCGATCAACGTGAATCCGAGCGGCGCGTTCAACAGCTACTTCCCGATGCCGTTCCGCAAGCGCGCGCGCGTGACGATCGAGAACCGCGGGCCGAGCGACTGCAACGAGTTTTTCTACACGATCAATTTCGCCGAGACCGAGGTCGACGCCGACGACGCGTATTTCCACGCGCAGTTCCGGCGCACCAATCCGCTGCCGTACATGGAGGACTACGTCATCCTCGACGGCGTGCGCGGGCGCGGCCAGTTCGTCGGCACGTACATGGCGTGGCAGCAGAATTCCGGCGGCTGGTGGGGCGAAGGGGAAGTCAAGTTCTTCCTCGACGGCGACGATGAATTTCCGTCGATCTGCGGCACCGGCACCGAGGACTACTTCGGCGGCGCGTGGGGATTCGGCGCGAACTACAGCGCGCCCTTCCTCGGCTATCCGTTCGGCGGAACCGACTTCAAGGTCGGCAATCGCCACGGCTTGTATCGATTCCACGTGATGGACCCGATCCGCTTCACGCAGAATCTGCGCGTGACGATGCAGGCGATCGGCTGGCGCAGCGAAACGCGCTATCTGCCGCTGCAGGACGACATCGCGTCCGTCGCGTATTGGTATCAAAATGAACCGCATGCGAGCTTCCCGGCGCTGGGAAGCCGCGACCATCTCGAAGTGATCTAAACCATGTCGAATTTCAAACTTTCTTCCGAACAAATTGAGAATTTTCACCGCGACGGCTATGTGATCGTGCGCGGACTCTTCGACGCCGAAGAAATTCATCTGCTGAGCGAATACGCGCGCGCCGACACCGCCATGCAGGGAATCGCCGTCGATCGTGCCGACACACAGGGCTCTGCAGCGCGGCTGGCGCTGTGGAACGACGCCGGCGACGATCTGTACGGCACCGTCTCGCGCATGCCGCGCATCGTCGAGCCGACCACACAGCTGCTCGGCGCCGAGGTGTACCACTGGCACCACAAAATGAGCATGAAGGAGCCGTTCAAAGGCGGCGCGTGGGAATGGCATCAGGACTTCGGCTATTGGTACAAGCAGTTGCTCTATCCGACGCTACTCTCGGCATTCATCGCCATAGACCCGAACACGCGCGAGAACGGCTGCATGCAGGTGATCCGCGGCTCGCACAAGATGGGCCGCATCGAACACGGCCGCTTCGGCGACCAGGTCGGCGCAGACCCTGAGCGCGTCGAGCAATCGCTGAAGGTGATGGATCTGGTGCACTGCGAAATGGAGCCAGGCGACACGTTGTTCTTCCACTCGAACACGCTGCACATGTCCGAGGCCAATCATTCGCCGAACCCGCGCTGGTCGCTGATCTGCTGCTACAACGTAAAGGGCAACGATCCGATCGCGCCAGGACACCCGCCCTACTCGAAGCTCGACTTCGTATCCGATGAAGCACTGCGCGAACTCGGGCGCGCATGGAAGGCGAAAGCTGCCTAGACCAGGAGATTCAACAATGATCGATGTTACGAAACTGCCGATGCGCGTCGCCATCGGACAAGTCAACGAACTGAGCGACGAGTTTCTGACCTTCGCCACGCAGATGGGTCTGCAGGACGTGCAGATGAATCTGTACAACCTGCCGTCCAGCATGAAGGACACCGGGCGGCTCGAGTTCAACGAGCTGCTGAAGCTGGCCTCGCGCGCAGCGGATCGCGGGCTGCGACTGATCGCCATCGAAAACGTGCCGATCCGCTTCTACGACAAAATCATGCTCGGCAAGGAAGGACGCGAGCAGCAGCTGGAGAACATGCAGGAAACCGTGCGCAACTTCGGGCGTGCCGGCATCCCCGTCTTCGGCTATCACTTCATCGCCACCGGCGTCTGGCGCACCGGCTGGGACACGCCGACGCGCGGCGGCGCAATCGGCAATTCGTTCAAGCTCGACCTCGCGAAGAACGCGCCGCTCTCGTACGACCGCGTCTATCACGAAGACGAGATGTGGGAGAACTACGACTGGTACATGTCGCGCATCCTGCCGGTGTGCGAGGAGTACAACGTGCGCATGGCGCTGCATCCCGACGACCCGCCGGTGCCGATCCTGGGCGGCGTGCCGCGCCTGTTCCGCAATTTCGAAAACTTCAAGCGCGCAATGGACACACATTCCAGCCCGATGCACGGCCTGGACTACTGCCACGGCTGCTGGAGCGAAATGCGCGGCGGCGCCGGCGTGCTCGAGTCCGTCGAGCACTTCGGCCGCCAGGGCCGCATCTTCTACGTGCACTTCCGCGACGTGCAGGGCGGCTGCGACGACTTCAAGGAATGCCACATCGACGAGGGCAACAGCGATATGCCGGCCGTCGTGCGCAAGCTGCGCGAGGTCGGCTTCAACGGCTTCATGATCGACGACCACGTGCCGCACATGGTCAACGATTCGCCGTACGGCCACCGCGGCCGCGCCTTCGCCACCGGCTACATGGTCGGCCTGATGCAGGCGACGGCGTAGGCCGTCGCGCGAAGATTCAGACTTTCAGACGACGTTCAGACGATTCGATCTCCCATGCGCACTTTTCTGACGCTCCTTCTCTCCACCACGATCACCGCTTCCATGGCCTTCGCATCGGCGACGCCGAGCGCAGCTGAAGAATCACGCCCCGCTGAGTCGGTCTATCTGAACGTCATGGGAGACCGCCTCACGCGAGCCGACGGGCAGCTCTTCGTCACCGATATGACGAGCTGCCCGTCGCTCGGTGATTTCCCCATCACGTGCGCGATTCGTACGCGGCCGGCCGGCGGCGGACTGATCACCACGCTGCTCGACACCGGATCCACCGGCCGCACGGACTACGACATCCAAAGCAACGTTGCCGCGGACAGTTCGCACATCTATCTGGCGCGCGCCAACGGCGCGATCGCACGCCGATCGCGCATTCCCACCATCACCACTACGCTCTCCTACGTTGCCGGCAAGGTGACGGTGAACTCGGACACGCCCGACGTCGCCGTCGACGGCACGTACGTCTACTGGGCGGAGAACGTCGCCGGCGTCGGCGGCCAGCCCAATCGGTCGTCGATCTATCGCGCCGTCAAGAGCGGCGGCGCCCCGCAGTTGATGCGCAGCCTGAGCGGCACTTTCGTGCGCGGCCTGCGCGCGGACGGCGCCGGCGGCGTGTATTACATCGCCACCGAGTCCGCCATCCTCACGTTCCCCAACATGCTCGTGCGCACATCGCCCAGCGGCTCGACGTTCACGAACACGTTCGCCACCGCCGTCTACGTAAACGCCTTCACGTTCGACGACGCGTACTTGTACTGGGCCGATCACAGCGCCGCAAGCAACGGCATCCTGCGCATCAAACGCGTCGCGCGCAGCGCCATGAATGGCACGCCGACCGTGCTGGCCGATCGCGGCAACACCGGCAGCCCGCGCGCCACCAGCATCGCCGTCGACGCCGGCGCGGTCTACTGGCACGAATATCGTTACCCATCCGGCGGCCCGATTTACCGACGGCTGCTCGCCGGCGGCGAACCGTCCGCCGTCACCGGCAATATCCTGACAGCCAACGACCTGACTTCCGATGGACGGAATATTTTCTGGGTCATCGGCGGCGGTGGAAACGTGTTTCAGCACCCCGTCGGCGGTGCTGCCGTCACCCTGGATCTGATCGGCAATTCGTCCAGCCTCGAAGTCGTGCAGGCAATCCAGAGCCCCGCCAACGACATTCCGCTCATCGCCGGAAAGCGCACGTTCGTCAAACTGTACGGCCGC
>JBIIIA010000325.1:0-4092 GCA_044235195.1 Thermoflexales bacterium | reverse complement strand
ATGGAACCGGACGTGCGCACCGGCGCGGCCGCGCGCGCGCTGGCCGACATGTTCGCCGCGCACGGTTTTCCGCTCGTCGTCGTGCACCTCGAATTTCTCTTCGAACCGTCGCTGCACATTCATCCCCTGGCCGCCCTGCGCCAGGCCGCGCGCGCCGGCCTGGTCGTCGCAGCCTGGCCGGGCACGGTGCGCGGCGCCGAACTCGTCTATGCCCGCCCCGGCCATCCGGAGCATCGCATCGACTCCACTGCCGGCCTGCACTGCGTCCGCCTTCCGGCACCCTCCCGTTCTGATTCGTCCCGAAACTGGCCATGAAATACCGCGATCTCATTCACATCGACCCGATCGAGTCGGTCGTGCAGCTGCGCTCGTCTGTCGAGCAGGAGCCGGCGCGCCGGCTGACGCACAGCTACGTCGTCTCCGACACCATGGCCGAGCGCCTCGTCACGCTGGCGCTGCCGCAGCTGCAGTTCGATCAGCCGGCCGACCAGAAGGGCCTGCTCGTCGTCGGCAATTACGGCACCGGCAAATCGCATCTCATGGCCGTGGTCGCGGCGCTGGCCGAAGATGCTGCACTGCTGTCCGAGCTGCGCCACGATGGCCTGCGCTCCGCCTTTGCCGCCGTCGCCGGCCGCTTCAAGGTCATTCGCGTCGAGATCGGCGGCACCGTCAAGGCTCTGCGCGACATTCTGCTCGACGAACTCTCGGACGGCCTCGCCGCGCTGGGCGCACCCTACGAATTCCCGCGCGCCTTCGAAGTCACCGGCCACAAGACCGCCTTCGAAGCCATGATGGCGCGCTTCGCCGAGGCGTACCCGGATCACGGGCTGCTCCTCGTCGTCGACGAGCTGCTCGATTACCTGCGCACGCGCAGCGAACAGCAGCTCGTGCTCGACCTGAGCTTCCTGCGCGAGATCGGCGAAATCTGCCGCGACCTGCGCTTTCGCTTCATCGCCGGCGTGCAGGAGGCGCTCTTCGACAGCCCGCGCTTCGAATTCGTCGCCGACAGCATGCGGCGCGTGAAGGCGCGCTTCGAACAGGTGCACATCGCGCGCACCGACATTCAATTCGTCGTCGCGCGGCGCCTGCTGCAGAAAACTGCCGCCCAGGAACAGGCTATTCGCGCTCACCTGCAGCCGTTCACGAAGTTCTACGGCACGATGGCCGACCGGATGGACGAATTCGTGCGCCTCTTTCCCGTGCACCCGGATTACTTCGAAGTGTTCGAACGCCTGGTCGTCGCCGAAAAGCGCGAAGTGCTCAAGACGCTGTCGCGCGCCATGACCGCACTGCTCGACCAGGACGTGCCCGCCGACGCGCCCGGCCTGCTGGCCTTCGACAGCTACTGGGCCACGCTGGCCGGCGATCCCGTCTTTCGCGCCGATCCGCAGATTCGCGCCGTCGTCGACGTGGCCGAGCAGCTCGCCACGCGCGTCGACGCGGCGATGACCAAACGCGCCTACAAGCCCGCCGCCCGTCGCCTCATCGACGCTCTCGCCATTCACCGCCTCACCGTCGGCGACGTCTATCGGCCGATCGGCGCCACGCCCGAGGAGCTGCGCGACCGGCTGTGTCTCTACGACCGCATGGTCGCCGAGATGGGCGGCGAGCCCGACAAGGATCTGCTCGGCCACGTGCGCGCCGTGCTCGCCGAAATTCACAAAGTCGTCAGCGGCCAGTTCGTCACCTATTCCGAGGCCAGCGATCAGTGGCGCCTCGACCTGCAGAAAACCGTCGACTTCGACGCGCGCATCGAGCAGCGCGCCGAATCCCTCGATCCGGAATTATTCGACCGCTACTTTTTCGCGGCGCTGCGCGTGGGCCTCGAAGTGACGGATGAGCCGCAGCACACCGGCTACAACATCTGGCAGCGCGACATCCTGTGGCCGCAGCGCAACGCCCCGCGCTCGGGCTACCTCTTCTTCGGCACGCCGAACGAGCGCTCCACCGCTGCGCCACCGCGCGATTTCTACCTCTACTTTCTGCAGCCGAACAAGCCGCCGGCCTTCCGCAAAGAGCACAAGGCCGACGAAGTGTTCTTTCGGCTGACGGAGCGCGACGACGAATGCGAAGGCGCGCTGCGTCGCTATGCCGCCGCCGCCGAGCTCGCGAATATGTCGTCGGGCAGCGAGAAGCGCAGCTACGACGCCAAGGCCGCCGAGCATCGCATCCGGCTGGTGCAGTGGCTGGCGAAGCACGCCGACGACGCCGTGCTGGTCGGCTACCGCGGCAAGGAGCACGCGCTCGGCGTGGTGTGCCGCGATGCCGCCAAAGCCGGCGCGCTGCGCAGCGACGAGACCAGCCTGCGCGATCGCGTGTTCGCCGCCGCTGCGCATCGCATGGCGGGACACTTCGCCGAGACCGCGCCGCACTATCCGAAATTCTCCGTGCTCATCACCGCCGCCAACCGCGCGCAGGCGGCGCAGGACGCGCTGCACTACCTCGCCGGCGCCAAGCTCACCAAGCAGGCGGCGGCCGTGCTCGATGCGCTGAAGCTGCTCGATGGCGACCTGGTGCGCACCGCCGCTTCGCCG
Source organism: Thermoflexales bacterium (assembly GCA_044235195.1). Lineage (GTDB taxonomy): Bacteria > Chloroflexota > Anaerolineae > J036 > Brachytrichaceae > CANJQH01. The sequence continues at coordinate 1,558 of JBIIIA010000325.1, read as the reverse complement.
TACGCGCAGCAGGTGCTGGACCGCCTGCGCGCGCAGCCGGCCGGGCAGGTGCTCAACCGCGACGCGCTGATCACCTCGCTGTACGGCCTCGAATACATGGCGCTCGACGGCGCGCGCCTGGAGCCGGAATGGGCCGTCGTCGTGCTGGCGGCGCTGGTTTACACCGGCGAGGCGGTGCTCGCCATCCCCGGCAAGACATTCGACGCCGCGTCGATGCCCGCGCTCGCTGCCGCGGGCGTCGACGAACTGTCGCGCTTCAAGCACCTGCAGCTGCCGAAGGAATGGAATCTGCCGGCGCTCACCGCCGCCTTCGAACTGCTCGGCCTGCCGCCCGGCCTGCCCAAACTGCTGACGACCGGCAGCGACGAGCCGCTCAAGGCGCTGGCGAACGCCGCCGCCGCCGCCGCCGCGCGCATCGCCCAGCTGCGCGCCGAGCTCCAGCGCGGCGTCGACTTCTGGTCGCTCGACCTCGGCCCGAACGCCGAGCAGGCGGAGCTGCTGAAGAACCATCAGGCGTTTCTCGAATCGCTGCTGGCCTACAAAAATCTCGGCCAGATCAAAAATTTCCGTTCGACCGTCGACGACGTGCGCGCCGAAACGCAGGCGCGCGCGCTGGCCGAGGCCTGCGCACGACGGCTGGCCTTCAAGCGCCGCTTCGACGCCGACGTCGCGTGGCTGAACCAGGCCGAAGGCGTGCTGCCGCCGGCGCACGCCTGGATCGGCCAATTGCACGAGGTGCGCAACCCTGTGCTGGCCGCGCTCGCGCAGCCGACGGCCGACTTCGATGCCATCGAGCGCGACCTGGCGGCGCGCCTCACCGCGCTGCGCACCGAATTCACCGCCGAATACCGCCGCCTGCACGCCCGCGCCCGCCTCGACGCCGCCGCCGACAAGCGCAAGGCGGCGCTGGCCAAGGACGCGCGCATGCAGGCGCTGCAGCGCCTCGCCACGCTGCCGACGTTCACGCGCAGCGAATTCACCAGCCTCGGCGACGCCATCGGCGATCTGCGCTCGTGCGCCGATGTGGACGCATCAGCGCTGGCCAGGCAGCCGCTCTGCCCGCACTGCCAGTTCCGCCCGGTCAACGAACCGCGCGCCGACGCCGCGCCGGCCGACGAACGCCTGCGGCATGCCGAAGCGCAGGCGACGGCGCTCTTCGATCGCTGGGTGCAGCGGGCGCTCGACGATCTCGACGACCCGTCGCTGCACGAGACGCTCGCCCTGCTGACCGACGACGCGCGCGCGGCGATCACCGCGTTCCGCGCCGCGCCGACCGACCCGCTGCGCATCGACGGCACGCTGGTCAATGCGTTGAACGAAGCGTTCGCCGGCCTCGAACGCGTCGTCGTCACCCCGGCCGACCTCGCCGCTGCGCTCGCCGCCGACGGCGGCGTAGCCACCCCCGACGAACTGCGCCAGCGCTTCGACGCGTTCGTCCAATCCCTCACCCGCGGCCACGACCTGCGGCGGGTGCGCTTCGTCGTCCAGTCCGCACACTGATCGCCGACGACTTGCCCAGACACGATCGAGACACGCCATGAAATTCATCCACACCGCC
>JBIIIA010000463.1:0-2877 GCA_044235195.1 Thermoflexales bacterium | reverse complement strand
TGCGCCGCTTCGCCAGTGGAATTTTGCGGCGGTTGACCCCCGGGCCCCGGGCTACCATGATCGGCTCATGCGATTCATCCACACCGCCGACTGGCAGATCGGCAAACCCTACGGCTCCATCGCCGACGCAGACCGCCGCGCCGCCGCCCGCCGTGCGCGCATCGACGCCATCGGCCGCATCGCCGAACATGTGCGTCACTCACAGGCGGCGTTCGTCCTCGTCGCCGGCGACCTGTTCGATTCCATTCACCCCGATCGCAGCACGGTGCGCGCCGCCTGCGCCGCCCTCGGCCGCATTCCGTGCCCGGTCGTCGTCATCCCCGGCAACCACGGCCACGGCGGCCCCGGCTCGTTCTGGCATCAGCCGTACTTTCGCGACGCCCTGCAGGAATACGCCGGCAACGTCATCGTCGCCCTCGACGGGTCCCCGATCTCGTTGTCCGGCGCCGTCGTCTTTCCGTGCCCGCTGCTGCGCCAGCGCGACAACGCCGACGTCTTCTCCGCGCTGCGCGACGTCGATGCCTTCTCCGCCGTTCCGGCCGACGCCGCTCGCATCGTCCTGGCGCACGGCTCTGTGCAGGCCTTCGGCAGCGCCGCGGACGCCGTGGCCGATTTCGACGGCGCCGCGGCCGCCGTCGGAAATCTTCTCGACCTCGATGCGCTCCCGGCCGCCGACCTCGACTACATCGCGCTCGGCGACTGGCACGGCATGCGACAGGTGCATGCGAAAGCCTGGTACTCCGGCACGCACGAGCCGGATCGCTTCCCGAAAAACGACGACTACGTCTCGGGCCGCGTCCTGCTCGTCGCAGCAGAGCGCGGCGCTGCGCCCGTGGTGCAGCCGCTCGAAACCGGCCTGCTGCGCTGGCACTCGCTCGAGCTCACCCTCGTCGGCGACGACGCCGTCGACCGCATCACCGCCGATCTTCAGAAGCTGCTCGGCGGGCGAGTGCTGCAGGACATGCTCGCCCTGCGCGTCACCGGTGCGCTCAGCTTCGCGCAGCGCGCCGCCCTCGATGCGCTGCTCGAGCGCCTGCGCGAAACCGTCCTGCGCCTGGACCTCGACGATGCCGTCGTCGTCGAGCCGACGTCGCAGGATCTTGCCCTGCTGACGGCGCGCCGCAGCGATCCGATGACCGCGCGCGTCGCCGCCCGCCTGATCGACGAACTCCATGCCGGCGGCGACGCCGCCGAAACTGCCCGCTTCGCCCTGCGCGAACTTCACCTGGCCGTCACACAGGCTTCCGAGGAATCGGCATGAAACTCATCCGCGCCACCGTGCGCAGCTATCGCATCCATCGCGACGTCACGATCGAATTCGACCCGCAGCGCACGCTCGTCGGCGGCGTCAACGAGAGCGGCAAATCGACGCTCGCCGAAGCCGTGCACCGCGCGCTCTTCCTGCCCGCCCGCGTCACCGGGGAAGCCGTCGAATCCATGCGTTCGCATTTGTTCGCCGGCATCCCGGAAGTCGAAGTGCACTTCGAGGCCGGCGGCGCCACCTACGCGCTCTCCAAAAAATTCGGCGCGCAGGGCACGGCCCGCCTGACGCTGCACGGCGGACGGACCTGGCACCAGGACGAAGCCGAACAGCAGTTGACGACGCTGCTGCGCGTGGAAGACATCGGCCGCGGCCGCGGCGTCGGCGATCGCGCCGACAGTCAGTGGGCGCATCTATGGGTGCGGCAGGGCTACAGCTTCGCCGATCCGTCGGATGCGGCCGCCGAACAGAGCGACGCGCTCCTGCAGCGACTGCAGGCCGTCGGCGGCGCGGTCGTGGTGCAGTCGCCGCTGGATGAACAGCTGCGCCAGCACTTCGCCGAGCAGGTCGAATCCACGCGCACGAAGCAGCGCGGCCGCGCGCGCGCCAACAGCCCGCTCGCCCAGGCACGGCAGGCCATCGACGCCGCGCAGCGCCGTCGACAGGATGCCCAGGCACGCATCGACGCCACCGAGCAGGCGCGTCTCGATCTGCTCGAGGCCGAGGACGCGCTGCGCCAGGCCGACGCCGAGGAGCAGCAGCTGCTCGACGACCGAGACGCTCTCGCCGCGCGCCGCAGCCGATGCGACGCCATCGGCAAGGCGCTGGCGGGGCGCGAGAAAGTGCGCGACGCCGCCGATGCGCGCGTCGCACAGCTCACGGAAATCGAAGAGACCATCGCCGCGCGCCGCCTGCGCATCCAGTCCCTGGCGCAGGCCGGCGCGCCGCAGCGCATCGAGCTCGCACAACGCCGCCTCGATCTGCAGCAGGCGCAGCAGTCGCACGCCGACGCCTTCGAAGAATTTCAGGCGGCGCAGGCGCAGTTCGATGACGCCGAACAGCGCGCCCACTGCGAACGAGCGCGCGTCCGCCTCGCCGATGCCCGCGCCGACGTCGCCCGCCTCGTCGCCGACCGCGCGCGCGTCGCGCGCCTCGTCGCCGAACGCGCCGACCGCGCGCGCGAGCGCGAATCGTTCGCCCCGGTGACGCAGGACGACGTCGACGCCCTGGCGCAGCTGAGCGCCGCCGTCGCCCAGGCCGAGGGGACGCTGCGCGCCACGGCCGTGTCCATCGAGCGGGTCGCCGGAACCGACGACGTCCTGCTCGACGACCGCCCGATCGCCGCCGGCGAAATTCGGCTGCTGACCGACGTCGCCGAGCTCGTCGTCGGCGGCATGCGCCTGCGCATTCGCCCCGGCGGCGGGGCCGCCGTCGCCGATGCCCGCGCCGAGCGCGACCGGGCGCAGGCGGCGCTCGCCGCGCGCCTGGCGCAGTGCGACGTCGCCGATCAGGCCGCCGCCGCGGCGGCGCTGCACAATCGCAGCCGCTGCGACCAGCGCATCCGCGAAATCGACGCCGAGCTGCACGGCCTCGACGTCGACGCCGACGACGGATTC
>JBIIIA010000167.1:0-6998 GCA_044235195.1 Thermoflexales bacterium | reverse complement strand
CAGCGTGTTGTTGGCATAGACGGCCTCGGGCGGCTGGCCGAGCGGGTGCGGAATCGCCGCCAGGTGCACCAGCGCATCCTGGCCGGCCAAACGCTGCCGCAGCCACGTCGCATCCAGCAAGTCGCTCCGCTCGAACGTCGCCCCCGTCGGGAGCGATGCCCGCGGCTCCTGGCGATCGAGCACGAGCAATTCGTGCCCGCGCGACGCGAGCAGACGCAGCACCACGCCGCCGAAGCGGCCGCAGCCGCCGGTAACGGTAATCTTCATTTCCTACACCTAGTACACCCAGAGTCCGTCCGACTGCGTGCCGCACAACATGCGGCCGTCGTCGCTGACGGCCACGCACAGCACGCCGCGCGGGCCGCGCCCTTCCGGCCGCCGCCACATCACCCCGCCGTCGTCCGACCAGGCCAGCACCTGCGGCGTCGCTGCCGCCACGCGCGATCCGTCGCGCGAGACCGCCATGGCGCTCACCGCCCCCGAGCGGAACGTCGCGCGCTTGGAGAACGAGCGGCCGCCGTCCGTCGAGTGGTAGATGCCGCGCGATTCGCTGCCCGCCAGCAGCGCCGTGTTCGACCAGGCGAAGCCGGCCACCGGCATGGCCACCGCTTCGATCGGCAGCGGCGACCAGGTGCGGCCGAGGTTATTGCTGACGAACGCCCCAGTATTCACCGCGACCACCAGCGAGTGATCGAACGCGAAGCGCGGCGACAGCGCCAGCGCCACCGCCTCCGGATCGCTCAGCCCCAGATTGGAAAACCCCCACGTCGCGCCGCCATCGATCGAGCGCAGCACGCCGCCCTGCAGCGTCGCTGCGAACATCAGCCGATCGCTGGCGTAGCTGGGCGAAGGAATCAGGTGCGACACCTGAAGCTTGCCGGGCAGCAGCGAGGCCGTCCACGACGCGCCGTCGTCGTCGGTGAAGGCGATGCCGTCCGATGCACCGACGAACATGCGTCGCCCGGCCGAAGCCACGGCCGAGACCATGGCAGGACGCAGTCCCTCCGCTACAATCTCCGTAGATACGGAGGTATTCTCCGCATCCTGGGATAGGGAAACGGTCCAGATGCCCTCGTTGGTTCCGATCAGGAACCCATGAGAGGCGGTTTCCTCCGCGGCGCTCCGGGGAGCGATGGATAGCACGGTCTTCGGGCCGGGGATTTGCTGCCACCTACGCATAATTTATGAGCCGTTCTCGATTTTCTTCTCACTCCGCCCGCGTCGGCGCACTTCTGCGCGATGCGTTTCGCCTGCACGACGAGCGGACAGTCGCTGAGCCGCCTCTCACGAAGCTGCTTCACCTTGTCATGATCTCGGCGATTGTAGCCGCGACGACCAGCGGCTGCCAATGGAGCCCGAGCGCCGCCACCGCCACCCCGCCGATGCCGCGCCCCAACATCGTCGCCGTGCCAGTCGAGCTGCGCCCCGGAGACACGCTCGTGGTGATCGGCGACACATGGCAGGCCGGCGAAGAAGTGGCGCTCACCCTGGTGCCGGCCGGCACCAACCCGAGCGGCTCGATCGTCATCGGCATCGCCCGCCCGGACGCCGACGGCCGCTTCCGCTTCTCGGGCCCGGTGCCCATCGGCGCCGCCGCCGGCCCGTACGACCTGCTGGCGCAGAGCAACATCGTCGGCCGCCCGTTCGCGCGCACCGGCATCACGCTGCTCGCCGCGACGGCGCTCGTGCTGCCGTCCCCGACCGTCACCATGCCGCCGGCATCCGCCACGCCGCCGCCGCCGGCCAGTGCCACACCGCCGCCACCCCCGCCCCCTCCGCCGCCGGCATCCGTTACGCCCGCCAGCGCTACGCCGCCGCCCCCGCCGCCGCCCCCGCCGGCCACCGCCACTGCCGCCCCATCCTTCGCGGACTGGCGCGGGGAGTACTGGGCCAACGCCACGCTGCGTGGCCGGCCGGCCGTCGTGCGCAACGACCCGCTGCTCGATTTCCAGTGGCGCACCGGCTCCCCCGATCGCCGCATCCCCTTCGACAACTTCTCCGCGCGCTGGGAACGCACGCAGTACTTCGATGGCGGCACCTGGCGCTTTACGCTGACCGTCGACGACGGCGCGCGCCTGTTCATCGACGACGTGCTGGTCATCGACGCATGGCTGGACGGTGCCCGCACCGTCGACGTCGAAGTCACCCTCGGCCGCGGCAACCGCCGCCTGCGCGTCGAATACTACGAACGCAGCGGCATGGCCCTCGCCCAGCTCGCCTTCAGCCAAATCATTCCCGCTTCGCCGACGCCGCTGCCCAGCCGCACCCCGGTGCCACCGCCACCGCCGCCGGCGACAGCAACCGCAGTCCCCAGCCTCACCCCGGTCCCGCCGACCGGCACGCCCGTCCCGACCGCCATCCCGCTGGCCACCGCCACGCCGGTGCCACCCACCGCCACGCCCATCCCGCTGGTCACCATGCCGCCGCCGCCGAGCCACACGCCGGCGCCACCGACGAACACTCCGCCGCCGCCGACGCCGGTGCCGCCCACCGCCACGTCCATTCCGCTGGCCACGAACACGCCGGTGCCGCCCACCGCCACGCCCATTCCGCTGCCGACGAACACGCCGGTGCCGCCCACCGCCACGTCCATCCCGCTGCCGACCAACACGCCGGTGCCACCCACCGCCACGTCCATCCCGCTGCCGACCTCACAGACGCCGGCAGTGACGCTGACGCCGCAGGCCACCGCCACCTCAGCGCTCAGCACGACCGCGACGACGACCGTCACCTTCGACGGCACGCTGATCGACGTCTCCGGCTCGCGCTGGTCGGCCGGCGACCGCATCACGATCACCATGTCGGAAAGCATCGACGGCGCCAACGGCGTGATCGTCGGGAAACTCAAGGTGGCGGCCAACGGCAGATGGGTGCTGGCCGACGTACTGGTGCCATTCAAAGATCCCGGCATCGTCTACGTCATCGTCACCGGCCGGCCCGGCTTCAAGACCATCACACCTGTCATGATCAAAGAACCGACGCCGGCGCCGTGAAGAGGACGGCAGACGACCGACGGCCGACGGCGGTCGGTCGTCCTCTTCACTCCATCGCCACGCCGCGATCGAGGAGGACGGCGCGCACGACGTCGACGCCATCGGGGTGCACGAGCGCCAGCGGCTTGCTGGCCCCTTCGACGGGGGTGAGAAAGCCGGACACCTGTGGATCCTGCAGCAGATTGGCGAGCACGTCGGCGTTCGACAATTCAAGCAGCATCGCACTGCGAATGGAGCCGTTGCCGAAGAAGCCGGCCCAGCGGCGAATCGAACGCTCCAGCATCGCAGACACCGGGCCGGCGTGCAGTTCGGCCAGCATGGCCAGAATCTGATCGACGTCCATGCCGCGGTTCATCGCCGCGCGCACGCTGGCGGCGGTGATGCGGTACGGCGACGTCTCGGCGAACAGCACCACGCGCCCGAGCGCCTGCACGCTGGGGGCCGGCTGCAGAAACGTCAGCGTGCCGTCGTCATCGGCGCGCACGCTCTTCTCCATGCCGTTTTCCGTCGCCGACTGCACCGTCGGAATCCAGCCGGCGTCGCGCAGCGCGTTCGTCAACCGACCGACGTCGCCGGTAGTCAGCAGATGCATCCCCCCGGCGAGTGCGTGCGGCTTGTACGGCACCAGCAGCAGCGAGGCCTGCAGCTCCGCATCTTCATCGGCGAACTGCACCACCGTCTTGCGGCGATGAAACGTAATGCGGCGATGCGACGATTCCCAGTCGTCCAGCGTGCGCCTGACGTTGCCCGGCAACGGCGCGCCCTGATGCTTCTCGAGGAAGGCCGCCACGCGCTCGGCGCTCCAGCCGCTCTGCTGGCCGCGATACAACGACTCGCGCGTGATCTCGTACGTCACCGCGCGATCGCCGCCGCGCGAATCGGCGAAATGATCGAGGTCGACCAACACCGCGTCGCTGATGGGCTCCATCGCCAGGACGGTGAAATTCGGCTGCACGACGATGCGGCCGCCGGTCTCGATGAACGTCGGCTGCGGGCCGAAGCCGAGCAGCCAGGCGCCGACCTCGGTGATGTGGTACGCGTACGGCATCTGTCCTTCCCCTATCGGCTCGCCGGGGATATAGCCGAGGTCGACGAGGCCGAGCCAGTGCAGCGGCCCCGTCAGCATTTCGGCGATGAACGCGCGTTCGACCACATCCCAGCCGCTCGCCTCGTCGCGGGCGATGGTGAAGCTGATGCCGTACGGGTTGTTCGCGCTGTAATAAGGCGACGCAAACAGGCCGCCCACGCCGTAGCCGCGCCGGCGTTCGAAAAGAAACTGGTAGTCGTTCTTCTTGATCTGCGCGACCAGCGCCGACGTCGGGTGCCACGGCCCGGGCGCAGTGCTCACCTGGCGCACCAAATGGCGCAGCACCACGCCGCGCGAGCGCGCCAGCTGCGCCGGCGCTTCACGCCGCAGGTCGAAGCCGGCGGACTGCTCGACCATGCGCGCAATTTCATTCCATGCCCCGCCGTCGCGCCACGACTCGAACGCCCAGCGCACGCGCTGCGCCATCGGCATCGTCAACAGCCTGCTCGGCGACGCCGTCGTCAGATGTTCGCTGTAGTTGTCGCCCTGCAGCTCGTGCATCTGCACCAGCATGCGCCGCATGAACCACAATCGCCCGTTGCTGCGCTCATCGACGTTTTGCAGCGTAGAGACGACGTTCAACGCCGCCAGGAACGACTTGAAATTGGACTTGTACACCCAGCCCTGCTGCGTCAGGGGAATGCCGCCCTGCCGGCGTGCATGACGCCAGTAGCGGCTCAGATCGCGCTGAAAATCGGCGGCCGAAGCCCCGAGGACGTGTGCGGGTGTGTTCATGACTGGGCTACAAAATGCGCGGCGTATATCCCTTGGCCTGAATTTCCTCGATCAGATCGTCGACGACCTCTTCGGGCAGCACGAATATGCGCGGCGAGATGCGATACAGCACGTGACGCATCAGGCTGGTATTGGCCTCCAGCTCACGCGCCGCCAGCTCATCGGCCAGCTCGAGCACGGTGAGCGATTGGTACACCCGCACACGGCCGAAGCGGCGCGACGCCGTGCGGAACTGCTCGGCGACGATTTTTGGAAGCGGGACGCCGGAGCGCTTGAACTGACGCGTTACTTCGTCGAGCGTCAGGCCGTCCGCGAGCGCGCGCTCGATGCTGGCTGGCGTGACGGCGTACGTGAACGACGCCGCCGTGCGATCGGCGATGCGGCGCATCAGCACGATGAACTCGGCGCGCTCGGGCGCCGGCTGCACGTAGAGCGTCATGGCGTCTTTGTTCCACGCGATCGGCGCGGCTTCGTTGCGCAGGCCGGCCAGCGACTGCGGCGGCGCGCAGACCGTTTCGCACAGCAGCCAGGCGCCGATCTCGGTGATGCGCAGCGCGCGCAGCTGGCCATCCACTTTGTGCACGTCCACCACGCCGAAGCCGGCGAACGCGTCGCCCACGATGCTGGCCAGCACCGCGCCGAGCGAACGCATCCAGTCGTCGCGGCGCGTCGGCTGCAGCCGGGTGCGAGTGCCGCCGTCGGCGAACCACCAGTCGGTGAGCGTCGTCCACGTCCACGCACACTCGGGCAGAAATTCGAAGAGCTGTGTGCGCAGATCGTTCCACGAAATCCACTGGCCGGCCGGCAGGCCGCGCAGCACGCGCACCATGTAGCGTCGCAGCGCGCACCATTCGGCGGCGATGTGCCCCGGCGTCATCTCACGCGAGCCGACGGCGCGCTGCACCAGGAAATCGCCCACGGACGCGGCCGCGCGCACATCGATCGGATCGGCGACCCGCTGTGTGAAGTAGAGCCAGGCGAGCCGCAGCTTGGCCTCCGGCCGCAGCACCATCCATTCCTCGACGCGCCGCGCATTGACCCGCACGCACGTCAGGCCGGTCGCATCGGCCGGCGGCGCGTGGAGCAGCTGCATCGCACAGGCCACGGCCGTGTGCAGCTCCACGCGAGATGCAGGCAGGCCGGTCTGATCCTCGAGCGTCGCCGCGCTTGCCCTCGTCAGCGGGCCGGCCAGCGGGACGACCACGCCCGCCTGCTGGTCGGGCGTCCAGCCGGGGCGCGAGTTCATCACGCGCTGCGCATCCTCGACATGGTGTTCCCAGCCACGCAGCCACTGGGTGCGCTCCGCGAGCGGATGCGCCGGCAGGGGAGGGCGCACTTCGACGCCGGAGCGCATCGCGACCGCGAGAAATTCCTCGAAATCGTTCACAAAATGAACCGGCGCATTTGGCTCGGGCGGCGGCGTGCGCACGAGTTCGACTTCGAACGAGTGCACCGGCACCGACGGATGGAACGGCAGCCAGCGATAGAACACGTCGCGCAGCCCGTACTGCATCGGTGAAGTCGGGAAGATCAACGCACGGCGGCGCAGGCCGTTCAGCATCTCCCCCAGCCGTCGATCGCCGTCGCGTTCGAACCGGCGTGCCCACACGGCGAACAGCAGCTTGCGCGGCAGCAGCGTCTGCAGGTCGCGCGCGGTGAACACGCGCCGCATGAAATCCTGCTGTTCCTCGTTCAGGCCCTGCAAAACCAAGTCGCCGTTCTTTTCCGACTGCGCGATGCGTTCGTGTATCGCCGTGACGATCTGCCGGACATAGCCGGCCTTCGACGTCCCGCTGAGTTTGACGTCCATCCAGCGCGCCAGGTCGCGCAGCTGCGCCACGTTGAATTCCGCCTCGATCAGCTCATCCAGCGGCGGCGGCAGCACGATGGAAATTTGAAGAGCCGTCGGCCATGCAGGGCCGACATCCGCGGAGCCATTCATCTAGTCACCACCACGCAGCAGGCCGCTGGCGCTGCGCCGCACCGGCGCGGACGTCGTGGCGATCACCGCCGGGGTAAACGCCGGCACTTCCTCTTCGTACAAAATATCGTAGTGATAGCCCTGCTCAGTCAGGAACAACTGCCGTTTGGCGGCGTATTCCTGATCGACCGTATCGCGCGTGACGACGGTGTAGAAATGCGCCAGCAGCCCGTTCTTCTTCGGACGCAGCACACGCCCCAGT
>JBIIIA010000165.1:0-7067 GCA_044235195.1 Thermoflexales bacterium | reverse complement strand
GGGTAGCGGAACGGCGCATCGTCGACGGGGCCGTCGCTCTCGCGGCAGGCGCGCGTGTACTGGTACGTGGTGCGCATCGTGCCGTGGTGCTGCGCGATGAACGCGCGGATGCGCGCCGGCAGTTTGTACTGCGCGGCGAGCGCCATGCCGTTGGTGACGTGCGCGTGCAGCAGCGCGGCGCTGGTGCGCGGGTCCAGCCGATCGTGAATGTTCACGCCCTCCATCTGGTTCTCGATGAAGTGGTGCGGATTTTCGAGCTTGCCGATGTCGTGGTAGTACGCGCCGACGCGCGTGAGCAGCGAATCCGCGCCGATGCGCTCGGCGGCTTGTTCGGCCAGGTTGCCGACCATCAAGCTGTGATGGTACGTGCCCGGCGCTTGTAGCAGCAGCTTTTGGATCAGCGGATGCGACGCGCGCGCCAGGTCCGTGAGCTGCACGACGGTGGTGACGTCGAAGAGGATGCTGCTGAGATACAGCGCGCCGAGCGCGAAGGCCGAAGAGAGGATGCCGGAGGCGAGGCCGGCGATCAGCAGGCTGGCCAGCTGGGGAAGTTCCTCGGTGACCGGCTGCGGCGACAGGTTGGCGGCGAGGATGGCGGCCGCCTGCACCAGGCCGGCGACCAGGCCGGCGCGGATGAAATCGGACAGGCGCGTGCCGCGGCCGAGCACGAGCGCGGCGACCAGGCCGCCGAGCGAGATCTGCACGGTGAAGGCCAGCGCGTCGTCGACGACCGGCCCGATCAGGAATCCGGCCAGCACGCCGCCCAGCGCGCCGGCGAGCGCGCCGGACCAGGCGGTCATCGCGATGGAGACCGTGGCGATCGGCGCGAGGTAGGGCAGCAGGCCGTGGCCGGGCAGCAGCCAGCGCGCGAGAAGGACCGCTCCGCTCAGCGCTGCTGCGCTGAGCGCCACGTTGCGCAGCGGCACCGAATCGAACACATCGCGACGGCGGACGACGGTGAGCGCCATCAGCAGGACGCAGACGGCCGCCTGCAGCATGGCGGCGAGCGCGTCGAAGATTGTCATCGCCGGGCGCAGCAGATTCATCTTGTTCATCGCCTCGAGATCGGCCGGGCCGACGATCTGGCCGGTGCGGACGACGATCTGATTGGCTTCGAAGATGCGCTCGACCGGCTCGACGGCGTCGCGGGCGGCCTTACGGGCGGCGTCGGTGGCCGTGGTGTCGAAGTTGGTGTTCGGCACCAGCAGGGCGCCGGCGATGCGTTCGACGAGCGCGGCTTCGTCGCCGGACAGGCTGAGGCTGATCTGGCTGCGCAGCGCGCGGCGCGCCTGATCGAGGTTGTCCGGCCGGATCGGTGAGCGCATGGCGGCGTCGAGCACGCTCATAACCTGGCCGTCGACGCGGCCCCAGCGCATGTCGCTGAACAGCAGAATCGAGCGCGCGGTGGGCTCGTCGAAGCTGAGCGGCTTGAGGGCGGTCAGGCTGCGGATGCGCTCGGCCTCCGCGGCGTCGGCGGCGGTGCGGATGAGCACGATCTGATCGAGCACGCTGCGCGCGGTGGCCAGCTGCTGGCGCGCCACCTGCGCGTCGAGGGGGGTGAAGATCGGCGCGACGCCGGCTTCGGCCAGGTCCTGCTGGCGCTTCGTCTCCAGCTCGCTGGTGTAGGTGATGCGGTCCGGAGCGCTGATGTCGCGCAGGGCGACGTCGCCGACGTCGAGATCGAGGGCGCCGCCCACGACGAAGCGCAGCAGCAGCGCGAACGTAAGCGCCGCCCATCCGACTCCGGCGATGCCGGACAGCACGTACAGGCGGCGTTTCTGAGGCGGCATGGATCAGGCGCCGAGCAGCGCGCGGACGACGTCGTTGACGAGCTTGCCGTCGGCGATGTCCCTGACTTTCGGCTGCAGCGCCTTCATGACGGCGCCGTGTTGTTTGGCTGTGGTGGCGCCGACTTCGGCGATGGCGGCGCGGGCGAGCGCTTCGATTTCCTCGCGCGTGAGCTGCTTGGGCAGGTAGCTGCGCAGAATGTCGAGCTCGGCCTGCTGCTCGGCGACGATGTCGTCGCGGTTGTTGTTGCGCGCCTCGAGCAGCGACTCCTCGTGCTGCTTGATTTCGCGGCGGATCAGGACGAGGACGTCGTTGTCGCTGAGGACGCCGCCGCGGCCGTCGGTGCGCGCTTCGACCTCCTCATTCTTGATCATCGCATTCAGCTGGCGGGTGACGAGCTTGCGCGTCTCCTCGCCGCTGCGCATAGCATCCTTCAGGTCGCTCAGGATTCGGGCCTTCAGTTGAGATTCCATAGATATGTGCAACAGACCGTGGTCTGCAATTGAGTGTCAATCCGGAGACCCCGGCTGAGTCGCCCGGCCCCGAATATACGGATGAGCACTGAACACGAATCGTACACGAAAAAAGGGCGGGCACGAATGCCCGCCCTTTTTCGCGCCGATCGATTACTGATCGGGCTGCATGAACTTCATGCTCTGGCGGCGGCTCTTGCGGAGTTTCGCAGCGCGCTTGCGCTTGTTGATGATGCTGGGCTTCTCGAAATAGCGGCGGTTGCGCACCTCCACGAGGATGCGATTGCCCTGCACGATCTTGTTGAATCTCCGAAGTGCCGACTCGAACGTCTCATCGTCATCGACGACCACGCGAGCCATGGAATATCACCTGCCTTCTTGCACAAAGTAACCGGTCGTCGCGTTCTCTTGCGTGAACTCGTCGAGCCAGCCTCGCTCTAGCCGCATGATTGTATGCAGGCGGAGGAGGGATGTCAAGTCACCCCCGCACGTCGTTCTCGTCGATCGTGGCCGGCTCGGCGATCGGTTCGGCAACCGGTGCGACGGCGGGCGCGGCTTCGGCCTCCGGGCGGCGCCACGGGCGGCGGCTGCGGGCGAACAGGCTCTGGACGACGGCGTCGACCGACGCGGCGGGGGCTGGCGCTTCGACGGCGTCGATCGTCTCGACCGGGCGCACCGGCGATTCGGGCAGCGCTTCGTCGGCGGCCGGGGGCAGCGCCGGTGCGCGGTTTTCGTCGGCCGCCTGCTGCAGCACGGTGTGCGCCTGCAGCAGCGCGTCGCTGTTGCGCGCGGCCTGCTGGCTGGCGCGCGCGGCGCGTTCGCCGAAGCGGCGCGTGGCCTCGATGGCCATGCCGTTGCTGCGCGTGGTCACGTCGATGTCGGCGACCGCCGCGGCCATGCTGCCCTGCACGTAAAAGCCGAGCGCGAGCAGCGCCGAGATCAGAAACGAACCGACCCCAACGACCAGATGCATGCCGCGCCGGTAGTCGGCGTAGAAATCGGCGCGCACCAGCGTGACGGACAGCCACAGGCCGCCGAGCAGCAGCGCCATCGCTAGCGCGATGTACAGGTAGCCGACGAGCTTCATCAGGCCGTAGTTTTGGGAGAGAGGCTTGGTGGTGTTCATAGTAGGACTCGGGGCGAACAGGGATCGGGTGAGAAGACTGGAAAGCGGATCAGCGAGCGGAGCGCGCTACGGCATCCGTCGCGTTCGGTCCGGGGAAATGCAGAGTGATGTGCGCATCGATCGTGCGCAGCGACGGGGTGAGCGTGCGGATCGGAGCGTTCAGGTGCTCCATGTCCGGATAGGTATTGAGCGTGGCGATGACGTCGCCCAGGTCGACGAGGCAGCGCACGTCGCACTGCAGCGCCGGCAGCGACACGCCGTTCACCTGCAGGCGCAGGCCGTCGGCTTCGCTGCGGAGCGTGAAGTCGCGCAGCCCGCGGCTGCTGAGCCGCTCGATGAACTCCGGCTGCAGCGCCAGCGTCATGACGTCGAAGCCGAGCCGGCGGCGAAATTCTTCGTCGGTGATGCCCTCCGGCCACGGGTCGCCCTGAGGGTCGTAGCGCACAGCGACGTCGAGCGTGCGCTCGGCGTCGGTCTGTGGACGGCGGGGCAGGGCGGTCACCGCGGCGGATGCATCGCGGGCGGCGATCTCCGGCGTGCCTGGACGCGTTGGGAAGCGCACGAGCACATCGACGGCGAAGCGGCGCAGCGTCGGCGCGGCGCGCTGCAGGAAGCTGGCGGCGTTCGGCGACAGGCCGAGCGTCTCGAGGACGCCCAGTCGCTCGGCGAGCTGGGCGGAATTGCTCAGCTCGCGCGCGTTCCACACCAGGTTGGGCAGGCGGCGGCCGTTCAGCCAGGCGAATACGCCCTCGTCGTTCTGCAGCACCTCGATGTGCTGCACGTCGGTTGATTGGAAATACTCGATCCACGCGCGGTCGATTTGGACGCTGCTGGCCTGAAACGCTCCGAACGTGAGCGATTCCAGCAGACGGGCGGAGACGCCGCCGACGCTCGGCATGCCGTCCTCATCGAAGCGCACCTCGACGCGCGGCAGGGCGATCATGCGCGGCGCCGCTTCCGCCGATTCGGCGGCCGGCGCAGCTGTCGCACAGCCCGTCAGTGCGGCCAGCGCCGCCAGCAGAGCGATGCCACGGCGGGCGCGGGAAAGTCGAAGAGAATTTGACATAGACCTCACTTAGAGTAATGCGAATTCTAGCAGGGTTCATCAGTAATTCGGCGTATTCCCAATGAGGAATCTAAGAGAAATGGCGGCAGATGGGCAGTCCTGTGGCTCAAACGGCGACCTGCGGCTACACTCTGACGGACATGCGAAGCCAAATCGTGCTCACCCTGACCGGATCGGATCGGATCGGCCTCGTCGAGGAAGTGACGCGGCGTCTGCTCGACATCGACGCCAACGTGGAGACCAGCCGCATGGCGCGCCTGGGCGGCGTATTCGCCATGCTGATGCTGGTGTCGCTGCCGACGGCGAAGGTGCCCGGGCTGGACGACGTGCTGGCGGCGCTGCGCAGCGAGGGATTCGCCGTGCAGGCCAATCGTACGGCCGAAGCGACGCCCGACGCGCGCGCCGATCAGCTGCCGTATCAGATCGAGGTGATCGGGGCCGACGACGAAGGGATCATCCATCGCATCGCGCGCGAGCTGGCGCGCCGCGGCATCAACATCGAATCGCTCGACACCGGCACGTCGCCGGCGCCGACGACCGGGGCGACGCTGTTCAGCATGAAGGCGCTGGTGGTGGCGCCGCGCGCGCTGGACGGCGCATGGCGCGCCGAGCTCGAGTCCATCGGCGCGGCGATGAACGTGGATGTGCACATTCGGAGGATCGCGTAATCATGGCGGATGCATTGAAAGTGGTGCTGGCCGGCTGCGGCGGCATGAGCAAGGCGTGGCTGAATACTGCCACGCAGATCGAGGGCGTCGAAGTCGTCGGCCTGGTGGACATCGTGGCGGACGCCGCCCGTGCGAGGCGCGACGAATACGGACTGAGCGGCGCGCAGGTGCACGCCGACCTCGGCGAGGCGCTGCGCGCCACGCGGGCGGACATCGTCTTCGACGTGACGATTCCGGAGGCGCACACCGACAACGCGCTGACGGCGTTCGCGCACGGCTGCCACGTGCTCTCGGAAAAGCCGATGTCGCACGCCATCGAGGCGGCGCGCCGGGCGCTCGACGCGTCCGTGGCCGCCGGGCGCGTGTACGGCGTGATGCAGAACCGCCGCTTCCAGCGCCAGATTCGCCGTGTGCGCGAGCTGGTGCGCTCCGGCGTGCTCGGCGAATTGACTACCGTGAACGTCGATTTCTTCATCGGTGCGCATTTCGGCGGCTTCCGCGACCGCATGGAGCACGTGCTGCTGCTGGACATGGCCATTCACACCTTCGACGCCCTGCGCTACATCAGCAGCGCCGACGCCGAGGCGGTCTACTGCCGCGAGTGGAATCCGGCCGGTTCGTGGTACGACCACGACGCCTCGGCCGTGGCGATTTTCGAAATGAGCCGCGGCGTCATGGCGACGTATCGCGGCAGCTGGTGCAGCGAAGGGCTGGCGACGACGTGGGAGAGCGACTGGCGGCTGATCGGCACGCGCGGCAGCGCGCGCTGGGACGGCGGCGACGGCTTTCAGGCGGAAGTGGTCCCCGACGACGCAGCGCCAGCCTTTCGGCGTGCGGTCGTGCCGGCGGCGCTGCCCGAGCTCGACACGACCGGCTACGAGAGCGGCCACGACAGCTGCATCCGCAACTTCGTCGACGCCGTGCGGCGCGGCGTCGTCCCGGAGACCCCGGCCTCCGACAACATTCGCAGCCTGGCGATGGTCTTCGGCGCGATCGAGAGCGCGGAGGCGGGGGGGAGAGTGATAGTTGATGGTCGATAGTGATAGTGCACTATCACTATTGACTATCACTAACGACTATTACTAACGACTATTACTAACGACTATTACTAACGACTACCACTCTCGACTATCCCCACCAGCTCCTCCTCCGTGAGCCGAATCGGGTTGGCCTGCATCGAGCTGGCGGCGGCGGCATTGCGGACGAGGGCGGGGTGATCGGCGGGGGAGATGCCGTAGGCGGAGAGCGGCGGAATGAGCAGGTCGTGGCGCAGATGATCGAGCCAGGCGGCGCCGTCGTCGGGGGACGCGAGCGGGTCGCCGGTGAGCAGGCGAGCGGCTTCGGCGAAGCGGGCGAGGGCGGGGGAATCGGGGGCGCGGGCGCGCAGCGCGGCGACGTTGGTGCGCCAGACGGGCGGGAGCAGCGCGGCGCAGACGGTGCCGTGCGGGGCGGGAAATGCGCCGCCGATGG
The DNA here is from genome assembly GCA_044235195.1 of Thermoflexales bacterium. Lineage (GTDB taxonomy): Bacteria > Chloroflexota > Anaerolineae > J036 > Brachytrichaceae > CANJQH01. Next base: position 476 of record JBIIIA010000165.1, on the reverse strand, counting down.
GGGCGGCGAACCCGTGGACGGCGCCGAGGCCGGCGTTGGCGAGGGCCATGCCGCCGAGCAGGCTGGCGAGCGCCATCTCCGTGCGCGCCGCGACGTCACTCCCATTCGCATAGGCAGTGCGCAGCGCACGGGCGGCGCGCGGCATGCCCTCGCGACACAGCGCGTCGGTGAGCGGGTTGGCGCGCACGCTGACGAACGGCTCGATCAGCTGCGCCAGTGCGTCCATGCCGGTGGCGGCGGTGGCGGCCGGCGGCAGATCCAGCGTGAGCAGCGGGTCGACCACGGCGACGCGCGGCAGCATGAGCGGGCTGCGCAGGCTGGCCTTGACGCCATGATCCGGCGAGGTCAGCACGGCGTTGCGCGTGGCCTCGGCGCCGCTGCCGGCGGTGGTGGGTGCGGCGATGAACGGCAACGGCGGCTGTGCGATGGCCTTGCCGCGGCCGACGACCTCCAGATATTCGAGCGCGCCGCCGGGG
>JBIIIA010000166.1:0-7067 GCA_044235195.1 Thermoflexales bacterium | reverse complement strand
CAGATGGCCAAGTGGCAGTCGATGTCCGGCGGCGTGCTCACGCTGCCGCTCGTGCTGCGCGTGTCCGTCGGGTCGAAGTACGGCGCGCAGCATTCGCAAGACTGGACCTCGCTGTGCGCCCACGTGCCCGGCCTGCAGGTGTTCTTTCCGGCCACGCCGTACGACGCAAAGGGCATGCTGAACCTGGCGCTGCGCAGCAGCGACCCGGTGGTGTTCTTCGAGTCGCAGCGCCTGTATCCGGAGCCCGAGAAAGTCGTGCCCGGCGGCGTGCCGGTGGAGCAGTACGAAGTGCCGCTCGGGGAACCGGCGGTGCGCCGCAGCGGCGACGACGTGACGATCGTGACGATCGGCGCCACGCTGCACGTGGCACTAGAAGCAGCGCGCCGCATGCAGGAGCGCGGCGTGTCGGCCGAGGTGATCGACGTGCGCTTCCTGAATCCGCTGAACCTGGAACCGATCGCCGCGTCGGTGAAAAAGACCGGCCGCTGCATCGTTGCATCGGACGCGTGTGAGCGCGGCTCGTTCGCGCACACGCTGGCATCCAACCTGACCCAGCTGTGCTTCGACCGCCTCGACGGCCCGATCGCCGTGCTCGGCGCGCGCAACTGGATCACGCCGCCGACGGAGATCGAAGACTTGTTCTTCCCGCAGCCCGAATGGTTCCTCGATGTGCTGCACGAGCGCCTGCTGCCGCTGCCGGGCTACGCGCCGGCGACGGAACAGTCGACGGCATCGATCGTCGAGAGATACCGCGCGGGGGTGTAGGTCTGCCGTCTGCCGTCTGCCGTCGGTCGTCCGCCGTCCGCCGTCGGTCGTCCGCCGTCCGCCGTCTCTTCACAGCATCCCTGCGAACATCCGCTGCAGCGCCACGAAGTCGTCGAGTCGGCGCTGCAGCACGTCGAACACGATGTCACGGTCGATGGTCAGATAGTCGTGCACGAGCACATTTCGAAAACCGACCATGCGCAGCCACGTGCGTTCGAGCTCGGCGTCGATGTAGCCGGCCGCGGCGAGCCGCTCCACGACTTCGGCGTACGTATCGGCTGCGCCCAAATGCAGATCGGCGACGACGTGTCCTGCCATATCGTTGAGGCATTCGAGCGCCAGCTGCAGGAAACGCTCTGCCGCGCCGTAATGCTCCGGGTTGGCCAGAAATTCCTCGCGCGAATAGCGCTGGATGGAGCGCAGCACCGCCAGATAGGACTCGAGCGCGCGCAAACGTCGCAGCAGCACTTCAGGATTCGGCATTCAGAATTTTCTCCTTGTAGGCAGCGCGCTGCCAGTCGAGATGCTTCTTGAAATCCCAGTACAGGCGAAGCGTCAGCGAAAAATAGGAGCCGTGATCGAAATCCGCTGCGACGTAGATCGGATGATTCAGGCGCACCGCCTGAAAGCGCACGAAATAGCCGGCGCGATCGAGCATCACCATGTCGACGTCGTCGAAGCCGGCCGCCGCCAGGTCGGTCAGCAATTCGAGCTTCAGCGCGCCGAGCGCTTCCGCCGACGCCGACGTCACCACGCCGAGATCGACGTCGCTGTTCGCACGCGCCCGCCCTTCGGCGTGCGAGCCGAACAGATAGACGGCGCGCACATCCGGATGCGCACGAAAAATATTCGCGAGCTTCGCTTCGTCGAGGGACATGAGGGGAGTATAGGACGACGGCAGACGGCGGACGACCGTCGTCTGCCGTCTGCCGTCCGTCGTCCGCCGTCTGCCGTCTGCCGTCCGCCGTCATCTGCCGTAATATTCCCCCCATGCTGCGCGAACTCCTGATCCTCAACCACTCGCACACCGACGTCGGCTATACGCACGAGCAGCCGATCGTCTGGGAACTGCATCGCCAATTCATCGACGACGCGCTCGAACAAATCGACCGCACCGCCGACTGGGACGCCGACTCGCGCCCGATCTGGACGTGCGAGGTCACCGAGATGCTGCGGCACTGGAAGAAACGTGCCACGCCACAGCAGATCGCGCGCTTCGACGCCGCCGTTGCCGCCGGGCGTATGGGCGCCGCCGCCATGGCGTGGAACTGGACGCCGATGGTCGGCGTGCGGCAGTTCCTGCATTCGATGGAATCGCTGCCGGAGCTGCGCCGCACGCACGGCCTGTCCCTCGACGTCGCCATCAACCACGACGTCAACGGCCTGCCGTGGACGATGGTTCCGCTGCTGCTGGACGCCGGCGTGAAAATGCTCACGATGGGCGTCAACGTGCATTTCGGCGGGTTCCCGCTGCATCGCCCGCTGTTTTTTAAATGGGTCGGCCCCGACGGCCGCAGCATTCTCACGTTCAACGGCGAGCAGTACGGCATGTTCCAGCGCTACGCCCGTATCCCCGAGCAGTCGATCGACGCGATGGCCGAGGGCATTCAGGCGTATCAGGACAAGCTGGCCGCGCAGAATTACCCGCACGACTTCGCCGTGCTTTCACTCACGCATCCACTGCTCGTCGACAACAACGGCACGTACCCCGTCGCCTACGACATGATCCGCCGCTGGAACGCCGAGGGCCGCACACCGCGCCTGCGCTTCATCACGCCCGAAGATCTGCTCGCCCGCGCACAGTCGGTCGACCTGCCCGAATACCGCGGCGACTGGACCGACTACTGGAATTTCGGCACGGCCAGTTCCGCGCACGAGACGCGCATCGCGCATGACGCGCGCGGCGCGCTTTTCGGCGCCGATCTGCTCGCGCTGCAGGGTGCTCCGTCGCGCGACGCCGCGCTCGCCGAGGTCACGCGCGAAGCGTACGACGAGCTGAATTTGTGGGACGAACACACGTGGGGCAGCTACACCGCCATCGCCGCGCCGAACCGCGACGTGGCCCTCGCCGGCTGGCATCTCAAGGCGCATCCGGCGTATCGCGCCCATGCACTGGCGCGCTACGTGCGCACCGAACGCCTCGAAGCGCTGGCCGGCAATCCGCGCCACGCCGAACGCACGCAGGGCGTGCTGCTGTTCAACCCGACGCCGTTCGAACGCGTCGACTACGCCAGCGTGCCGAACGAACTGCTCGACGGCCGCTACGACCACGTGGCCGCCACCGTGCACCGCTTCCTCGTCGGCGGCGCCGCCGAGAACATGGTCGCGCTCACGTCCGGCCGCTCGCTGTCCGCCGATTCGGTGTTCGGCCCGTTCACCGTGCCGGCCTACGGCTGGCTGCGCCTGCCGATCTCCGCCCTCACCACGACGGCGGCGGACGGCCTCGAAACGGGCGAGGACTTTCTCTCGTCGCCGACGCACGCGCTGCGCTTCGATGCACGCACCGGCGCGCTGCTCTCCCTGCGGGACAAACGGTCCGGGCGCGAATTCGCCGACGCGTCCAGCCCGTGGCCGCTGCTCGGCCTGGTGCACGAGACCGTCGACGGCCCGACGAACACGCCAGTGCAGGGACGCGAGCTGCTGCTCGAACTCGACTACGACAAGTTCCAGCAGACGTCGTTCCGCAGCGGGTGGCCGGCGCGGCGCACAGGCGAATCGGTCGTCTCCGTGCGCACGCTGCGCGAAGCGCATCGCGTCGGCCTCGAGGTGCGCTCGACGCTGCCCGGCGCGGACGACGTCACCCGCACCATCTGGCTGTACGCCCACCACTCGCGCATCGGCATCGATGTCGCGTTCCGCAAGCAGCACGTCGAAGCGCCCGACGCGCTGTACCTCGCGCTGCCGCTGGCGCTGTCCGGCTGGGACATGACCTTCGACACCATGGGCACGCCGACGCGCTTCGACGCCGAGCAGCTCGCGGGCAGCTGCCGCGACTGGGTGACCGTCAGCGGCTACGCCGCGGTGCACACCGCCGACGCCGGCGTCACGCTGGCCTGCCCCGACGCGCCGCTCGTCATGCCCGGCGGCTTCGTCTTCGGGGAACGACGCATGCAGGTTCCCCGCGACGGCAATGCTCTGCTGCTCGCCTGGCTCACCAACAATTACTGGACCACGAATTTCCGCATCGCGCAGCCCGGCCCGCTCAAGTTCCACTACGAGCTGGACACGCACGGCGCGTTCGATCCGATCCACGCCGCGCGCGTCGCCGCATTCGCCCGCGGCGGCTTCGTCGCGCATCCCGCAGTGCACGCCGAACGAATCGACAGCGGCGCCATCCTGCATCATGACGACGGCGTCGTCGTCTCCGCCGTCTCTCCCGACGGACGCATTCACCTGCAGAATCTCACCGACGCCGAGCGCGCCGTCACCGTGCACACGCCGCGCGGCCCGCGCAGCGCCCGCGTCCCGGCGCGCGGATTCGCACAGGTGGAATGACGAATCACAGATCTATAGTTCTCCCATGCTCAAAGAAATCCTGCTCCTCAACCACACCCACACCGACATCGGCTACACGCACGATCAGCCGACGGTGTGGGAACTCAATCGCCAGTTCATCGACGACGCACTCGACGAGATCGAACGCACCGCCGACTGGGACGTCGACTCGCGGCCGATCTGGACGTGCGAAGTCACCGGCATGCTCGAATACTGGAAGCGCACCACGGCGCCGCGCAACGTCGAGCGCTTCAACGCCGCCGTCGCCGCCGGGCGCATGAGCGCGTGCGCTATGGCGTGGAATTTCACGCCCATGCTCGGCGTGCGCCAGTTCCTGCACTCGCTCGCGCCGCTGCCGGAGCTGCGCCGCGAACACGGCCTGCCGCTCGACGTGGCGCTCAACCACGACGTCAACGGCCTGCCGTGGACGATGGTCCCGCTGCTGCTGGACGCCGGCGTGCGCATGGTGCAGATGGGCATCAACGTGCACTTCGGCGGTTTCCCGTTTCAGCGACCGATGTTCTTCAAATGGGTCGGACCCGACGGGCGTTCGATCCTCGCCTTCAACGGCGAACACTACGGCGTGTTTCAGCGCTTCGCGCGCCTCGATGAAAATTCGATGGACGCCATGGTCGCCGGGCTGCGCACCTACGAGGAAAAGCTCGCCGCGCAGAACTATCCGCACGATTTCGTCGTGCTCTCGCTCACGCACTATTCGTTCTGGGACAACAACCCACCCTACCCGTACGCGTACGAAATGATTCGCCGCTGGAACGCCGAAGGCCGCGGCCCGCGCATCCGCTTCGTGCGCCCCGATGAAATCCTCGCCAGGGCGCAGTCGCTCGAACTGCCGGAATTCAAGGGTGACTGGACCGACTACTGGAACTTCGGCACCGCCAGCTCAGCACACGAAACGCGCCTGGCGCACGAGGCGCGCACCGCGCTGTTCGCCGCCGACATGCTCTCGCTGCAGAACGCCGCGCCGCGCGACACGGGCGTGCCGCGCGTCACGCGCGAAGCCTACGACGCGCTCAACCTCTGGGACGAACACACGTGGGGCAGCTACGCCAGCATCGGCGATCCCGACCGCGATGCGGTCCTCGCCGGCTGGCAGCACAAGTCGTACCCGGCGTACCGCGCCCACGCGCTCGCACGCTACGCCCGCACCGAGCAGCTCGAAATGCTCGCCGGCAACCCGCGCCACGCCAAACCCGTGAACGGCGTGCTGCTCGTCAACGCGTCACCGTTCCCGCGCACCGACTACGTGCGCCTGCCCAGCGATCTGCTCGACGGCCGCTACGACCACATGTCGTCCACGTCGCATCGCTTCTCCGAAGCCAACGCGTCCGAGAACACGCTGCACGTCGCCGCCGGCGAAGCCGCCGCCACCGACACGCTCTTCGGCCCGCTCACCGTGCCGGCCTACGGCTTCCTGCGCGCGCCGCTCGCCGCGCTCAAGCTCACCCCCGCGGCCGGCCTCGCCGTCGGCGCAGACTTCCTCGAGTCACCCACGCACGTGCTGCGCTTCGACCCACAGACCGGCGCGCTCCACTCGCTGTTCGACAAGCGCACGCAGCGGGAGTTCGCCGACCCGTCCAGCCCGTGGCCGCTGCTCGGCCTGGTGCACGAAGCCGTCGACAGCCCGTCGGACACGCCGAACCGCGGCCGCGAACCGCTGCTCGAACTCGACTACGGCAAAAACCAGGACACGTCGTTCCGCAGCGGATGGCCGGCGCTGCGCACCGTCGAACGCTCCACGAACGTGCGCATCCTGCGCGAACCGCACCGCATCGGACTCGAGGTGCGCGCGGACATCGCCGGCGCAGACGGGCTGGTTCGCCGCATCTGGCTGCACGCGCATCGCGCCGAAATCGCGGTGGAGATCACGCTGCGCAAACGCGAGGTCGACGCACCCGACGCCCTCTACCTCGCCCTGCCCGTCGCCCTCCCCGGCTGGAACTGCACCTTCGACACCATGGGCACCCCCACGCTGCTCGACGAGGAACAGCTCACCGGCAGCTGCAAGGACTGGGTCACCGTCAGCGGCTACGCCGCCGTGCACACGGCGAACGCCGGCGTCACGCTGGCCTGCCCCGACGCGCCGCTCGTCATGCCCGGCGGCTTCGTCTTCGGCGACCGCCGCACCGCCGTCGACCGCAGCGGCAATGCGCTGCTGCTGGCCTGGCTGACGAACAACTACTGGACGACCAACTTCCGCGCCGCGCAGCCCGGCCCGCTCAAGTTCCGCTACGAGCTCGCCACGCACGGCGCGTTCGATCCGCGCGACGCCGCGCGCGTCGCCGCGTTCGCGCGCGGGCCGCTGCTGACGCACCCGGTCGCCCACGCGGATGCCGTCGCGGACGGCGCGCTCGTGCAGATCGACGACGACGGCATCGTCCTCGCCGCCGTCGAACCCGACGGCCGCGTCACGCTGCAGAACGTCACGCACGAAGACCGCGAAGCGACCGTGACCTTTGCGCAGCGCGGCGAATCACGGCGCGTGCACGTACCGGCGCGCGGGCTGACGCGAATCTGACGGCAGACGGCGGACGACCGCAGTCGCTGGTCAGCGGCCGTCCGCCGTCCGTCGTCCGCCGTCCGTCATCGCATCCCCGGCCACTCCAGCCACACATCCGTCATCGCTTCCTGCCAGCGCGCATCGTGCCCCGGCACAGTGACGCGAAAGTAAACGGCGTAACGGATGTGCGGCGCAAAGTTCGGCGCGGCCGTGTGCGCCAGCTGATAGTGCAGCAGGAACGCGTCGCCGGCGCGCGCCGTCAGCTGCACCGGTTCCGGTATGCGAATCG
>JBIIIA010000164.1:0-7094 GCA_044235195.1 Thermoflexales bacterium | reverse complement strand
GTCGAGTGTAAAGCAGCTGCGGTTCTACAATTCGGCTATGAGAATCTCTCTGCTGCGCGATCCGCTCCCGCCTCAGGTGCGAGCTCTGGAGCCGTGGCGGGACGGGAGGCAGCTGGCGGCGCTGATCGAGAGTGCGTTCTCGCGCGAGGAAATCGGATCCGGAGGCGCGCGCATGATCGAGCTGCTGCGCAACTATGGCCAGTACGAGCCGATGATGTTCGGCCTCGGCACCAGCTTCGTGTGGATCGAAGGCGGTCGCCTCGTCGGCAATGCCTCGATTCAGCGCAACCCGACGCGGCCGGATACGTGGATCGTGGGCAATGTGGCCACCGATCCCGATCATCGTCGGAGAGGAATTGCGCGTGCGTTGATCGACGCCTGCATGCGCCACGCCGGCGCGCGCGGCGCACGGCACATTGCGCTGCTGGTGGACGAGGACAATGCGAATGCGCGCGGTTTGTATGAAACATTGGGCTTTCGTGCGCTCGGAGTGACTACGTACTCGCTGCACGAGGCGATCGGCGGCAGCACGCGCGACTCGACGCAGCGGGTGGAGATCCGCGAAGCGCGCTGGGCGGATCGTGCGGCGGTCTGGGCGCTGACGCGCGGCAACATCACGGACGACTACACGTTCGCCGAGCCGTTCGATGCCGGCTTGTATCGGCTCGGCATGTTCTGGTCGCTGCGCAACGTGCTCGGCGGCCGCCGTGAGAAATGGTTCGTGTTCGACGACGAGCAGGCCGGCGTGATCGGCGCAGTGCGCGTGCACATCGGCAGAGAAGAGCCGCATCATCACGTCGAGTTGATGCTCGGCCGGCGCGCCGAAGCCGAACATGGAGTGGGACTGCTGCTGCACGCGCTGCGTTCACTGGCGCGCGCTGCGTCGCTGCCGGTCGCCGCGGCGCAGTCGCATACACACGCCGCGGCCGAAGCGGCGATTGCGCAGGTCGGCTTTCGATCGAAGCGTGTGCTGGTTCATATGAAGCGAGACTATGCCTGAACTTCCTGAAGTCGAGACGATCGCGCGCACGCTGCGCGAGGGCCGCGGCGCTCCGTCGCTGGTCGGTCGTCGCATCCGATCGGTGCACGTGGCATGGCCACGTGAGGTGCATGGTTTGTCCGTGGAGGCCTTCGCCGCTGCTGTGCAGAATTCGACGTTCGTGAACGTCGATCGTGTGGGCAAGTACTTGACGTTCGAATTGGAGAAGGAGCACTTGCGGCGTGTGATGCTGGTGCATCTGCGCATGAGCGGACGACTTGACGTGCTGTCGGCCGAGCGTGCGATGACGCGGCATGCGCGCGTGGTGTGGGAGCTCGACGAGGATCTGGCGTTGACGTTCGACGACGCGCGCAAATTCGGGCGCGTGTATCTGCCTGAGCGCATCGAGGACGTCACCGGCCGCATCGGGCCGGACGCGCTGCGCATCGGTGCGGCGGATTTCGCACAGCGTCTGCGCGACCGTCGTGGCGCATTGAAATCGGTATTGCTCGACCAGGCGTTCGCGGCCGGCGTCGGCAATATCTACGCGGATGAAACGCTGTTTCGCGCAGGCCTGCATCCGCTGCGTCGGGCGCAGACGATCGACGACACGGCCGCGTTGCGGCTCCATGCATGCATGCGCGACGTGCTGCTCGAAGGAATCGCGGCGAACGGCGCGAGCTTCGACTGGGTGTATCCGGGCGGCAATTTCCAGGACAACTTTCGCGTGTATGGCCGCACCGGTCGGCCGTGTGTGACGTGCGGGGAGCCGATTCAGCGCATCGTCGTCGGGCAGCGCAGCACGCATTTTTGCGTGCGCTGCCAGAAATAGTGCGCGCTATTCGGTCAGCAGGCGCGCCGGCCCGGCCGCTTCGATCATGTGGGATGCAGCGATGCAGCCGGCGCTTGCGGCGTCGCGCATAGCATCACCGCGCATCAGAGCGGTAAGCGTCGTGCCGCAGAATGTGTCGCCCGCGCCGGTCGGGTCGAGCTCGTCGGCGTGCGGGGCCGGGACGGCGCCGATGTCGTCGCTGGTCAGGATGCGCGCGCCGTCCGCGCCGCAGGTGACGAAGAGTATTCGGCCCGGCTCGGCCTGCGCTGCGTCGACGGATCCGAACAGCCCGCGTGCCTCGTTGTCGTTCATGAAGAATGCGTCGCAGGCGGCGATGATGTCGCGCACGACGTCGGGCGCCAGCTGCACCAGGCGAAAGTATGTGCCCGCCGCGAGGAAGCGCGCGCCGCGTTCGCGGCAGGCGTGCACGAATTCGAGCATGCGCTGTGCGCTGGAAAGGGCAGCGACGTGCACGGCGTCGTACGACTGGAGATCGTCGGGGAGGTGCTCGATGGAGAGCACTGCTTCCGCGCCCCAGGCTGCGTCGAGCAGCGTCGCTTTGCCGTTGCCATGGTGGGCGATGGCCAGCCGCGGCATGTCGGCGGCCGCGCAGTGCGGCCCGATCCAGCGCAGGCGCGCATCGGCGGCGGCGAATGCCTGGGGCACGGGCTGCGGCCGTGGGGCGCACAGCGTGACGTTCGCGCCGGCTCGCGCCGCGGCGAGCGCGGTGTACATGCCTGCGCCGCCGATGGTGTGCACGATTCCGGACGGCAGATGCAGCACGTCGATGGATGCCGTGCCGACGACGAGGATGCGAGGTGAGCGTTTCATGTGCGGGACGAACTATAGTTCGCTCATGGCACCTTCCTGCGCGTCTGAAAAGTCCGAGCTGCGGCGCCGTGCGCGCGCGCTGCGCGACGCCGCGCCGGCCGATCTGCGCGCGCAATGGAGCGAGCGAATTTGCGCGCGGGCCGTGTCGCATCCGGCATATCTACGCGCCCGGACGGTGCACGTGTTCTTGTCGTTTCAGAGTGAAGTCGATACGACGTCCATCGTCGCTCATGCGCTGGCGAGCGGCAGGCGCGTGGTCGTGCCAATTTTTCTGGGCGACTCCGCCGAGACGCCCGCGACGCAGATCACTACGCTGGCCGACGACGCGTTCGTGTTCGGCCGCTGGGGCATGCGCACGCCCCGCGAGCGTCGCGATGTGCCGCTCGACGAGATCGACGTCGCCTTCGTGCCGCTGGTGTGCTTCGGGGCCGTGGACGGCGGGCGCTGGGCGCGCATCGGATACGGCGCCGGCTACTACGACGGGCTGCTCGCGCGGCTGCGGGCGGACGTGCCGCGCATCGGCATCGCGTTCGCATTGCAGCGGTTCGATCATCTGCCGGTCGAGCCGCATGACGCGCTGCTCGACGAAGTGCTGAGCGAGGTGCAGTGAGATTTCTCCTTGATGGGCATATGATGCAGCGTGCATCTTTTCCTGTCTCCTCATCTCGACGACATCGCGCTGTCGTGTGCCGGCTTCGTGCGGCAGCTGGTGCAGTCCGGCGAACGCGTAGTGATCGCCGCTGTGTGCAGCGGTGACACGCCGCGCGGCATCGTGCTTTCCGAGGCGGCGCGGCACGTGCATTGGGAATGGCAGCTCGGCGACGACAATCCGTACGCCGCGCGGCGCGCCGAGGATGTCGAGGCGTGCGCGGCGCTCGGCGCCGAACCACTGCACCTCGGTTTCCTCGATGCGGTGTATCGCGCCGATGCGCACGGCGCTCCGCTCTACACGCGCAACTTCATCGGTGGTGCCGTGCAGGAGGCCGATTGGCGCGGCATCTATTTCGCGCTGATCGCGCGGCTGCGGCCGCTGATGGCAGAGGCGCAGCAGGTGTACTCGCCGCTGGCGATCGGCGGCCACGTCGATCATGTGCTGGTGCGCAGTGCGGCGGAGGCGGTCGGCGCACGACGGCCGGCCTATTACGAAGATTACCCGTATGCGCAGAAAGTTGCCGCTGGGGCGCTGCCGGCCGGCGACTTCGCCGCACTCACGCGCGGGCTGCGTCCGCGGACGGTGGCGTTGTCGGACGCCGACATCGACGCGCGCATCGATGCCATCGCGCGCTATGGCTCACAGCAGTTTGCGTTGTTCGAGGATGCCGCGACGATGCCGCAGAAAGTGCGGGCATACGTCGCGGCGTCGGGCGGCGAGCGATATTATTTCGACGACGGCGGAGCGCCCTTCCTCATCTCGGTAAAATAACAACGCTTCATTGATGCATTCCGACTTCGAGTCGGCATGACGAAGCGGGGAACGACATGGTAAGCCGACGAAAATTTTTAGGGATTTCGCTGGCAGCAGCGAGCAGCATGCTGCTGCGAAATGTTCACGCAGAATCGGATCCGGATTCGCAGGCTGGCGCCGATGTGCGAGGCAGCGTCGCGGTGAATCAGCCTGCGTCCGTGGCGGCAGCCGAACTCGTGGCTGCACCGGAAGCGGCGTTGTATGAGGCTCCTGTGCTGGAGCTCGGGCGGGTGGCCGGGCCGGATCTGCCGGTGTACGCCGAGCCGCATCGCGACGCCGAGGTGCTGCGCACGGTTCGCTTCGACGATGTGCTGCCGGTGCGGAAAAAGCTCGCCGGCGATGCGCTGCGGCCGCACAACGATCAGTGGTTTCAGATCGACGAAGGGTACGTGTACAGCTCGCTGGTGCAGCCGGTGCGCGACGTGAAGAACGATGCGCGGCCGGAGGAGGCGCAGGCGGGGTTCTGGGGCGAAGTGACAGTGCCGTTCGTCGATTCTCGCTTCGCAGCGAGCCTGGAAGCCGATCGTTCACGGCGCCTGTACTACGGAAGCGTGTATCGCGTCATCGCTGCGGCGCAGGATGCCGAGAGCGAGTGGTGGTATCGACTGCAGTACGGCGTGTCGCGCAGTCCCGGGCCGTGGGCCCCGGCGGCGGCGATTCGGCGATTCGATCCGGTGGACGACCTGGCGCCGCTTTCGCCGGAAGTGACCGACAAGCGCATCGAAATTCGCCTGGCGGAGCAATCGATGACGGCGTACGAAGGCGGGCGGGCGGTGATGAAGGTGCGCGTGTCGACCGGCGCCGGCAGCATGTTCACGCCCGTGGGCCGTTATCGCGTCTTTCGCAAGGCGCCCGGCCAGTGGCTCGTCGGCGGGCGCGGGGCGGATCGCTTCGACCTGCCGGGTGTGCCATTCGTGACCTATTTCACCTACAGCGGCATTGCCATTCACGGCGCCTATTGGCACAACGACTACGGCGTGAAGCGCAGCCACGGCTGCATCAACGTGCTGCCGGAAGTGGCGCGCTGGTTCTGGCGATGGACGACGCCGGTCGCGCCGGTGAACGCACCGGACATCTGGTTTCGCCCGACGCAGGGGACGCTGGTCGAGGTGGTGTAAACGAAACGCGGGTCCGATGTCGGACCCGCGTTTTTTGTGAGGGTGGCTTACGGGTTTCGAACCCGCAACCTCCTGAGCCACAGTCAGGCGCTCTGCCGTTGAGCTAAAGCCACCACAACGGCGCGAATTCTAGCACATCCCTATTCGCAGTCGCCGGGCTGCGAGGTCATGCGGCCGCCGCGCACCGTGGCGCCGAGCACGAGAGCGGCGGCGACGAGCACCAGATTTTTGATGATGTACTGGCCCTCGAGGGTCGGGGCGTACGGCATGCGGGTGAAGGTGGCTTCGGGAAAGAAGGCGAGCGGGAGGAGGGTTCCCGTCATTTGGGCCACGAGAAGCAGGATCGTGGCGCGCATCCAGCGGCCGGAGATGAGGCCGAGGCCGATCATGCATTCCCAGACGGCGAGGATCGGCACGCTGAGTTCCGGGCGCAGCACGCCGAAAGTGAGGATGGCGATGGTGCGGCCGGCGAGGTCCTGCGCCGGGCTGAGGCCGGGGAAGAGCTTGAGCACGCCGAACCAGAAGAAGACTACGCCGAGGGCGATGCGCAGCAGCGAGACGCCGTTGCGCGCCATCCAGCGCGTGATTCGCACATCTATATTTTCGAAGCGGGTTCGCATGATCGACATAATGATCTCCTCCACAGCACACGCATCAATTTCCGACGACTTCCGACGACACGATGACATCACGGAATTACTTAGGCAAAGTGATATCACGAGAGCGTGGTGCTCGGCAATGGAGACTCGTCTGAAAAGATTGTGACAAAAATCACTATCTGAGCGTCAGACGGCATCCACCGTTTGCTGCGAGAAGATGACGTTGGTGAAGCGTTCGGGCAGGTGATTGTCGCTGGTGCCGATGGCATCGATGGCCCAGGCGCCGCCGACGGTGTGGCCGGAGATGTGCATCGGTTGAAAGCGGCCGAAGAAGACGCGCCACGCATCGCCGTCCCGAGGAGGAAGCGAGCGCTCGCCGGCGAGTGCGCGCATGCCGGCCCAGGGGAAGGCGACCTCGACGGTCCAGCCGCGATCGACGTCGGAATCGTCGTTGAGGGTGCCATGGCGCTGCACGGCCCATTTGAGGCCGGGCATATCCCAGCCGGTGAACGCCCAGCGGCCGCCGCGCGGGTGAGTGCCCTGCCAGAAGGTGTCGGCGGCGCGGTCATGGTTGCCGCCGAAGGAGTGGGCGGAGGGCTGGAAGACGTCGAATTCGGGGGTGTCGAAGCGCGAGCCGGGTTTGTGGGCGTCGCGCCAGACGAAGAGCACCTCGTAGATCGTGCCGAGGGCGTTGATTTCGAATTCGTAGTAACAGTCGACGCCGTCGATGAAGACTTCGACGTCGTTCTCGCGGAAGATTGTGGCGTCGCGTTCGGTGAGCGAGGCGCGCAGGAAGGGTTCCTCGACCCAGAAGCCGACGTAGAAATATTCGTCGTCCCAGAGGGCGGCGCAGCGCGTGTCGAAGGGGGCGGGGCCGGCGGTGACCATATCGACGAAGCGCGGCGAGCGTGTGATGGCGCGCCAGGCGGGCTTGTCGAGGTCGCCGTCGATCGTGAGGGGCGTCGCGGTGCGGCGGCAGGTGTAGGAGTGGAGGGGTGGGAGGGGCATGGTTATGTAGTGTTGTTATGCGGTACCCGGCTTCTTAGAAGCCGGGTACCGCAGTCTTCAAAAAGTCAGCTAGGGTCAGAGATGGCCACTCGAAGGTACCGTTGCTGGTTGAAAACGTCGATTGAGTGAGGTGTCGTCCGGGCACAGTAAGTCCGAGCTTCTGATATGCGTGATAGCTCGAATAGTCCCATTCGTCAGGGGTCAAAGCGATTCCGCCTTCGACCGTGTTTCTATGAACGTAGTCGATGAGTGTGGCGAGGTA
>JBIIIA010000007.1:0-21960 GCA_044235195.1 Thermoflexales bacterium | reverse complement strand
CTGCGCTTCGAAGCGAGCGGCATGCTCGCGCGCGCCATTCAGCACGAGATCGATCATCTCGACGGCGTCCTCTACATCGACAAGCTCGTCGCCCCCGATCGCATCTGGCAGGTCGATGAATCCAGCGACGAGGATTAAAAGCACAGGGGATGCACCCGGCGCAGAAGCGGCGCGCTTCACGCGCGATAATTCAGCCGTATGCACATCCGCGTTCACACCCACGTCGAAGACTTCGCCGCGCTCGCGCCGGAATGGCGCGCGCTGCAGCAGCGCCTCGCCTTCGATTCGCTCTTCTACACACCCGAATGGCAGGAACTGACGTGGCGTGAATTCGGCCGCGGAGAACTGCAGATCGTCGCCGTGCACGACGACGCCGGCGCGCTCATCGCGCTGGCGCCGCTGGCGCTGCACGAAGGTGTGCTCGGGTTCGCCGCGTACAAGGAAATTTCGGATTACCTCGACGTGCTGGTCGCTGCGGGCCACGAAGTGGCGGCGCACAGCACGCTGTGCGACTGGCTGCTGGGGCCGTCGGCGCCGGCGTGGACGACGCTCGAACTCACGAACGTGATCGAATCATCGCCCACGTTCGCCGGCTTCGCCGATGCCCTGCGCGGACGCGGCACACAGGTGGACGCGCCGGTCGAGGACGTCTGCCCGATCATCACGCTGCCGGACACGTTCGACGCGTATCTGGCCATGCTGGACGGCAAGGAGCGCCGCGAGCTGCAGCGCAAGCTGCGCCGCGCCGCCGAGGAGTCGCGCATGGTCATCGTGAACGACCCGAACACGCTCGAACGCGACGTGAACGACTTCCTGTCGCTCATGAAGGCGTCGATGGTCTCGAAGTCCGATTTCATGACGCCGGCGATGGAAGCGTTCTTTCATCGCATGGCGCGCGTCATGCAGCAGGCCGGCTGGCTGCAGCTGGCCTTCCTCGAAGTCGGCGACGAAGAGCCGCTCACGCGCGCCGCGGCGTACCTGAATTTCGTCTACGGCAACGACGTGTTCGTCTACAACTCCGGCCTCGATCCGCTGAAGTACTCGCACATCAGCCCGGGCCAGGTACTGATCGCAAAGCTCATCGAGCATGCCATCGGCGAGAAGCGCCGCCTGTTCGATTTCCTGCAGGGCAACGAAAGCTACAAGTACGGCCTCGGCGGAAAGGACGTCGTGCTGCGCACGCTCACGGCGAAGAAATGACGGCAGACAGCGGACGACGGACGGCAGCCGTCACCGTACGTAGTCGTCGCCGAGGATGAGCACCACGTCGGCGTCGCCGGGGGCATTGGGTGAGGTGACGACGGCGACGCCGGCGATGCCGAGGTCGCGCACGAGCTTTTCGGCCAGTTCACGCTGCGAATCGCGCAGCAGCACCGTGGTTCGTTCGGCGGCCTGCGATGCATCGCCGACGGCGACGACGCGATAGCCGCGCTGCTCGAGCGCCGTGCGCGCCGCCGCCGCCAGGCCACGCGTCTGCGTGCCGTTGTAGATCGCCACCGTGCCCGCGCTCTGTTCGCCCGCCGTCGGATTCAACAGCTGCTCGCGCAGCTCGCGCAGCCGCTCGCGCACCGGCACCACCACGCTGCCGCCGCTGGGCGTCGTCCACGGCTGCACGGCCTTTTCATCGATGGCCAGACGAGCGATGTTCTCGGACGGAATGTCGCGCGCCAGCAGCGCCAGCTGCACGAGCTGCACGTCGGTCAGATCCGTCGTGATCGAATCGCGCAGCGCCTGCAGGATGGCCGGCGCGTTCGGCAGCAGCTTGACGACGGCGTCGCTGCTCAGAAATTTTTCCCGCAGCGCCAGGATCACCTGCTGCTGCCGGCGAATGCGATAGAAATCGCTGTCGCCGTGCCGCGTGCGCGCATACTTCAGCGCGGTGCGGCCGTCGAGTGTGTGCACGCCGGCGGCGAGCTTGAACGGTTCGTAGCCGTAATTCGCGTCCGGGAACAGCGGATCGTCGATGTCGGTGGGATTGTCGACTTCGACGCCGCCGACCAGATCGATCAACGTGGTGACCGCGTCGAAATTCACGCGCACGTAATGATGCACCGGCAGTCCGAGGTTGAGCTCGACGGTGCGCATGGCGTATGCCGGCCCGCCGTACACGTGCGCGGTGTTGATGCGGCCCTGGCCGCGATCCGGCAGCGGCACGTACAAGTCGCGCGGGATGCTCAGCATGCCGGCCGTCTTGTTCTTCGGGTCGACCGTGAACAGGATCATGGTGTCGGTGCGCGTGGCGCCAGGATCTTCGCCCGCGCGCTGGTCGATGCCCAGCAGCAGGATGGTGACGCGCTCCTCGCCGCGCCAGACGCCGAGGTCGGCCAGCGTGATCGGGGCCGGAGACGTGGCCGCGATGGCGGTCGCCTGTTCGGCGAGCCGCTGCGACGCCGGGCCGGCCACGCGCGCCAGCACCACGACGACGGCGGCGAGCACCACCAGCGCCAGACCGGCGATCGCCAGCAGCAGATAGAAATTCAATCCTCGGCGGGGCGGAGTCATATAGATCGATCAGACAGGCGGCCAGGGAATGCTGCGCGTCGACCGACTCGGGCTGGGAAACGTTTTCAGCTTGAGCACGCCGTCGATGCGCCGCTGGAAGGCGCGCAGTTCGTCCTCGTCGAGCAATTGTCGCAGCGCACGGCCGATCCACTCCTCGCCCGTCAGACGATCGCGCAACGATTGCACGGCGGCGAGCATGGCATCGGGCATGCGTTCGGCGGCGAAGTCCCAGATCACCGTGCGCAGCTTGTGCTCGGCGGCGAAGCAGATGCCGTGGTCGATCGCCCAGACGTGGCCGTCGACGTCGCGCAGACAATGGCCGCTCTTGCGATCGGCGTTGTTGGTGATCAAGTCGAAGATGCAGATGCGCTGCAGCTGCTCGCGCGCCGCTTCGTCCTCACGAAACGTGAAGAAATGCTGCTCGTCGTCGTGGTCGACGTACAGCTGCACCGAGCCGAAGCCATGCTCGCCGTCGCGCAGCACCGTCGGCGGGACGATTCGCCATTCGAGCGCCTCGCTGACCAGCCACGCGGCGTATTCGCGCATGCAGAGCGTGCCGGTGGGAAAGTCCCACAGCGGCGCCTCGCCGCGCCGCGGCTTGTACACCGCCAGCGTCCCGGCATCCGCTTCGGCAGCGGCGTCGCCGCCGCCCGCGCCGGCGACGCGCACGAGAAACGTGTAGTTCGAACCGTACGGCATCAGCCCGAGCAGCTCCATCGCGCCGTCGGTGAGGGTCCGCAGGATGCGCTCTTCGGACATATCAGGCGAAGACCAGCTCATCGGCGTGGCCATTGCGGCGCGGGCAGAAGCCCAGCACATTGCCGTGTTCGTCCATGGGCTTGCCGCACAGCTGGCAGATCGGCCGCCCCTTCGAGACCACTTCCATCGTGTGAACGGCCAGCGCATCGACCTGCGCGCGCGTGCAGTGGAAGCGCACCGTCGAGGACTCGGAATCGTCGATGTCCTCGGCCAGCATCTCGCGACAGACGATGATGATGTGGTCGCGCGCCTCGTCGTATTCGAGGCCCATCTGGCCGACGCGAAACTCCGGGGCGATGGGCTCCTCGAGGTCCATGCTGCTCAGATGCTTGAGATAACGCGCACCCTGCGGGAACTTCGTTTGAAGCTCTTCCAACAGATGCTGCAGCGCCTCGGCGAGCGCACGCGCAGTTTCCTTTTCACAGATCAGCGTCACCAGCTGCGCCCCTTTACGTCCCTGCAGGTAAAAGGTGCGCTGGCCGGGACGGCCGATGGCATTGACGGTGATGCGAGAGATGGGGTTCAGGTCGATCTGCTGACCGGACATGCGCTTAATTGTAGCTGTGCATTGTGTGCTAGCATCATCGCCGCGACGCAGTCGCCCACGAACCGTGAAAACAAATTCATCGATTCAAGTCGGACTCCGAATCAGCGGCGCCGTCGTCCTCGGACTGATCGGCTGGTCGGTTGCGGATCTTTTTCCGTACGACCGGCTGCCGGTGCCGTTCGACAACCAGTTGTTCGCGCACGTACTCATGCTGGTCATCTGCGGGATTCTCGGCGGCATCGCACTGCCGCCGCTGGCCGGGCGATCGATGCTGGCGTTGTACGAGCGCATCAGCCGCATCAGCGCGATCCAGATCATCGCGAATTTCATCGGGCTGGCCGGTGGACTACTGCTGGCGGCGATGCTGGCCTTTCCGCTGGCGCGGCTGCCGGAGCCATTCGGGCCGGTGCTGCCGTTCCTGGCGGCCATCGCATTCGCCTCGCTCGGGCTGGGCGTCATGGGCCTGCGCTACCGCGAACTTTTTCGCATCTTCAACATTCGGCTGCCGGAAGCCAAACCGGACGAACTCTCCGGACAGCACGAGCCGCTGCTGCTCGACACCAGCGTCATCATCGATGGGCGCATCGCCGACATCGCCGGGGCCGGCTTCCTGCGCGGCGACATGGTGGTGCCGCGCTTCGTGCTGAACGAGCTGCAGTACGTCGCCGATTCAGCCGACAGCCTGCGCCGCGTGCGCGGACGCCGTGGGCTGGAAGTGCTGCGCCAGCTGCAGAAGGAACACGCTGCACACACGAAGATCGTCGACGATGACCCGAACGAGGCGTCGCGCGTCGACGAGAAGCTCGTCATGCTGGCCAAGCGCTGGCAGTGCCCGATCGTCACCAACGACTACAACCTGAACAAGGTGGCGTCGCTGCAGGGCGTAGCGGTGATGAACATCAACGAGCTCGCCAACGCCGTCAAAGTCGTGCTGATTCCGGGCGAAACGCTCGACATCGAGGTCATTCAGGAAGGCCGCGAAGCCGGACAGGGCGTCGGCTACCTCGACGACGGCACGATGGTCGTCATCGAAGACGGCCGCAGCTATCTGAACCGCCGCATCGCGGTCACCGTCACCAAGGTTCTGCAGACATCCGCCGGGCGTCTGATCTTCGCCAAGCCGTAAGTGTTTTCAGTCATGTCTCAACAAATTTACAACGTCCTTCTTCGCGAAAAGCAGCAATTCAAGCCGATTCAGGAAGGCTTCGTCACGATGTACGTGTGTGGGCCGACGGTCTACGACCATGCCCACCTCGGACACGCCAAAACGTACGTGTCGTTCGACGTGGTGGTGCGCTGGCTGCGCTACAGCGGCTACAAGGTGCGCTACGTGCAAAACATCACCGACGTCGGCCATCTGCTCGACGACGGCGAGGACCGCATCCTGAAGGGTGCGCGCCGCGAAAAAGTCGAACCGATGGAGATCGTCGAGCGCTACATGCGCTCGTACTTCGAGGACATGGACTCGCTCGGCGTGGCGCGGCCGGACATCTCGCCGCGCGCCTCGGCGCACGTGCCCGAGCAGATTGAAATGATCGAGAAGCTGATCGCCGGCGGGTTCGCCTACGAGTCGAACGGCTCGGTGTACTTCAGCGTCGAATCGTTCGCCGAGTACGGCAAGCTGAGCGGCCGACGCGTCGAGGAGATGGAGGCGGGCAAGCGCATCGCCGTGCGCGACGAGAAGCGCCACCCGCAGGACTTCGCGCTGTGGGTAAAGGCGCCGGAGAACCACCTGCTCAAGTGGAAGTCGCCGTGGTCGATCGGCTATCCGGGCTGGCACATCGAATGCTCGGCGATGAGCGTGAAGTACCTCGGCGCGAACTTCGACATTCACGGCGGCGGCGTGGACAATATCTTCCCGCACAACGAATGCGAGATCGCGCAGAGCGAGGCGGCCAACCAGCAGCCGTTCGCCAACTATTGGATGCTGACCGGCAGCTTGAACGTCGACGGCGTCAAGATGAGCAAGAGCCTGGGCAACTTCCGCACGGTGAAGGATGCGCTGAAGGAATACCGGGCCGAAGCGCTGCGCATGTTCATTCTGCAGGGCCTGTATCGCTCGCCGGCGGATTACAGCGCCACGGCGCTCGACGGCGCCAGCCGCGGCTGGGACCGCATGAACACCGTGGTGCGCCGCGTGCGCGACGCGCTGCGCGCGCCGCAGATCGAGCTGAGCGCCGAAGTGACGCCCGAGCTCACCAACAATCTCGTCGAACGCATGGACCAGGCGCGCATGCAGTTCGCCAGCGCCATGAACGACGACTTCAACACGCCGCTGGCGCTCTCGGCGCTGTTCGATCTCGGCACCGACGTCAATCGCTGGCTCGACAAGCAAATCGCCTCGCGCGAAGTGCTCGAGCAGGCCGCGGCCATCTACAAGGAACTCGGCGGCGACGTCCTCGGCGTCGTCGCGCGTGAGGCAACTGCCTCGAACAACGGCGGCAACGCCAAGCGCGAAGCCACCCTGATCGAAATGCTCATCGGCATGCGCCTCGAAGCCCGCCAGGCGCGCAACTTCGCCCAGGCCGACGAGATCCGCAGCCGCCTCGCCCAGATCGGCGTCATCCTCGAAGACGGCCCGAAGGGGACGAGCTTCCGGGTGGACTGAGAAGAGTGATAGTGGATAGTGATAGTGGATAGTGATAGTGGATAGCTACTATCACTATCCACTATCACTTCTTTACTACTTCACTTCCCGCCCCTCGTACTGCTTCTTGTAGTACGCCAGATATTCTCCGCTCTTGATCTTGCGCCACCACGACTCGTTGTCGAGATACCAGCGCACGGTCTTCTCGATCGACTGGGCGAAGGAATGGCCCGGCTGCCAGCCGAGCGCGCGCACCTTGCTGTTGTCGACGGCGTAGCGTCGATCGTGGCCCGGGCGATCGGTGATCGGCTGAATCAGCGAGTACGGCTTGCCGAGCAGATCGAGGATCGAATGCGCCAGGTCGATGTTGCGCGTCTCGACGCCGCTGCCGACGTTGTAGACCTCGCCGAGCTCGCCCTTCTCGATCACCACGTCGATGCCCTCGCAGTGATCGAGCACGTACTGATAATCGCGCATCTGACGGCCGTCGCCGTACATCGGCAGCGGCATGCCGTCGATGGCGTTGGTCACCCACACCGGGACGACTTTCTCCGGATACTGATACGGCCCGATGTTGTTGGTGCCGCGGGTGATCGTCACCGGCACTTTGAACGAGCGCGCGTAGGCCAGGCACATCAGGTCGCCGCCCGCCTTGCTGGCGGAGTACGGGCTGCTGCCGTGCAGCTTGTCCTCTTCGGTGCTGCGGCCGGGCGCGTCGATGTCGCCGTAGACTTCGTCGGTGCTGATCTGGTGAAAGCGCTCGACGCCGAATTCGCGCGCGGCCTCGAGCAGCACGTAGGTGCCGTACACGTCCGTCATGATGAAGCTGCCGGGCTCGGTCAGCGAACGATCGACGTGCGAGTCGGCGGCGAAGTTGACGATCAGGCCGATGTTGTTTTCCTTGACGGCGGAGAACGCCGCTTCGCGATCGGCGATGTCGCCCTGCACGAATTTGTAGCGGCCGGTGAAGCGTTCAGCGACGTCCACCAGATTGTCCAGATTGCCGGCGTACGTGAGCTTGTCGTACACCACGACGTTCCAGTCCGCATGCTTTTCGAGTGCATACCGGACGAAATTCGAGCCGATGAATCCGGCTGCGCCGGTGACCAGGACGTTTTTCATAGGACGGAAATTGTAGCGACTCGCCGGGAGATGACGGCGGACGGCGGACGGCAGTCAGCGACCGAAAAAGAAATTCGACACGAAGGACAAACCGCCGGCGCACCAGTAGGCGATCAGCACGAAGCGCAGCACTTTTCCGGCGATCGTGGCGACGAGAAAAGTGCGCGGCGGCATGCGCAGCACACCGGCGAGCAGGCCGCCCACGTCGAACAGCGGATTCGGCACCAGCGCCAGGATGAAAATGACGAGCGAGCCGGCGCGCCGCATGGAAAAGCGCAGCCATTTGTAGATCCGCCCGCGCGGCAGCACAGCGGTGCCGCCCACTCCGGCCATGTAGCCGGTGTACTCGCCCAGCGCCGAACCCAGGCCGCCGACGACGCCCACGGCGATCGGGTGCGACACGTCGGCGAACAGACATGTCAACGCCATGCCGAACGGCGCCGGCACGATCACCGTGGCGTTGTTCACCAGATTGATGATGAAGATGCCGATCAGCCCGAAGCGTCCGAGGCCGAGCAGCTGCTCGCGGTACACCGCACCGAGCGCCAGCGCAGCCGCGGTGATCAGCAGCGCCGCCGCCAGCGGAAGCGACTGACGCACTCGTTCACGCCGCGTCGCAGCGACCGGTGCGGTTTGCTCCTCACTCCCCACATCGCCTTCGCGCTCCATATCGCATCGTCCTCGATTCAATCACCGCGACGCGCACTGCCGCCGCTCAGCGCCGGCACGAAATGCACTTCACTCGCCGCATCCAGTTCGTGCTTCAGGCCGCGCTTGCTGTTGACGCCATCCACCACCAGCGCGATGTTCGGCCGCAGACGATCCTCCGCAACCAGGCGCTCGTGAACTCCCGGAAATCGCCGCTCGAGCTCGGTGACGGCATCGCCCACCGTGCGCGCGTCCACGGATATCTGGGATGCTCCGCCCGTCAAATTGCGCAGCAAGGGAGGAATCCAAATCACGGCCATATCGATTGCATATAATAACGCGGTTATGCGGTCGACGTCCGAGCGTCACCGCATCGGATCCCTCGTGGAATCCGATTTTATATTTCATTGTTCGCAAGGAGAAGAAAATGACACTGAAGAATCGTTTGTCCGCCCTGATCGGCGTGACAGCGGCTGCGGCAGTGCTGCTCAGCGCATGCGGCGCTGCGCCGACCGCCGCCCCGGCGCCGACCGAGGCCCCGGCGCCCACCGAAGCGCCCGCGCCGACCGAAGCCCCCGCTCCCACCGAGGCTCCGGCTGCGACTGAGGCCCCGGCTGCGACCGAAGCTCCGGCCGCTGCGGCCGCCAACGGCATCGCCGCCCCCGACTGCTCGTACGGCGGCACCATGAAGGCGATCGAGGCCGTCGATGAGATGACGGTCAAGTTCACGCTGTGCTCGCCCGACCCGGCGTTCCCCTACAAGCTGGCCGGCGACCCGTTCTCGATCCTCGATGCGGAGTACCTGAACGAGACCGGCGGCGACGCCACCAAGATCAGCGAGAACCCGGTCGGCACCGGCGCGTACAAGCTGAAGGAATGGAAGCGCGGCGAAAGCCTGACGTTCGAGGCCAACCCGGATTACTTCGGCGCGAAGGCCCAGACCCCGACGTTCGTGCTGCGCTGGTCGAAGGAAGCGGCCCAGCGCCTGCTCGAGCTGCAGTCCGGCAACGCCGACGGCATCTCGAACGTCGGCCCCGAGGACTTCGAGACGGTCGAGGGCGATTCGTCGCTCAAGCTCGTCGAAGTGCCGGCCGCCAACGTCATGTACATCGGCTTCAACAACACGGTCGCCCCGTTCGATGACGTCAAGGTCCGCCAGGCGTTCGCGCTCGGCATCGACCGCGAGCGCATCGTGAAGGACTTCTACCCGCGCGGCTCGACCGTCGCCGGCTCGTTCGTTCCGGACAGCTTCGCCGTCGGCGCCTCGCCGGATGTCAAGTGGCCGGCCTACGATGTGGAAGCGGCCAAGGCGCTGCTCAAGGAAGCCGGCAAGGAGAACCTCGAAGTCACGATCTCGTACCGCGACGTCGTGCGCGGCTACCTGCCGGATCCGGGCAAGGTGGCGCAGGAAATCCAGGCGCAGCTCAAGGAGATCGGCGTCAACGTCAAGATCGAAGTGAAGGAATCGGGCGCGTTCCTCGACAGCGTCACCGCCGGCACCGAGCCGTTCTACCTGCTCGGCTGGGGCGCGGACTATCCGGATGCGACCAACTTCCTCGACTATCACTTCGGTGCGCAGAACAAGCAGTACGGCGCGCCGAACGACGAGATCGTCGCCCTCCTGAAGGAAGGCGCCGCGACCGCCGACGTGGCCAAGCGCCAGGCGGCCTACGACAAGGTCAACCAGCTGCTCGTGGACACCGTCCCGATGATCCCGGTCGCGCACGGCGGCTCGGCGCTCGCGTTCAAGGCTTCGGCCGAGGGCGCGCACGCCAACCCGGTCAGCGCCGTCAAGTTCTCGCTGATCAAGGGCGAGAAGGACGCGCTCACCTACGTGCAGAACGCCGAGCCCATCAGCCTCTACCCGGCCGATGAAAGCGACGGCGAGACCTTCAACGCCACCGCGCAGATCTTCGACGGCCTGCTGGCCTTCAAGACCGGCACGGGCGACGTCGAGCCGGCCCTGGCCGAGAGCTTCGAAGCCAATGCCGAACTGACCGAGTGGACGTTCAAGCTCCGCCCGGGCGTCAAGTTCCACAACGGCGCGACCTTCGAGGCCGCCGACGTGGTCGCCTCGTTCGGCGCCATGTGGGACGCGACGAACCCGAACCACAAGGGCCGCACCGGCTCGTTCGAATACTGGACTGCCTATTTCGGCCCGCTGCTGAACGCGCCGAAGTAGTCGTTCTCGCGAACGCTTCGTTCGCATGAGCGCCGCGGCCGCACCTCTCCGGTGCGGCCGTGTGCGTTTTCCGTGGATATACTTTCGCCTACACACAACGTCATGGCACAGTTCGTTACTCGCCGCTTCGTCCTCCTCCTGCCGGTGCTGGTCGGCATTCTCGTGGTCACGTTCACGCTGGTGCGGCTGATCCCGGGAGATCCGTGCAAGGCCATGCTCGGTGAACGCGCCACCGAAGCCAAGTGCGATGCCTTCCGCGACCGCTTCGGGCTCAATGATTCGATCCCGGTGCAGTTCGGGCGCTACGTCGGCAACCTGATGCGCGGCGACTTCGGCACGTCGATTCAGACCGGCCGGCCGGTCACCGACGTGCTCGCCGAGCGCCTGCCGATGACGATCGAACTGACGTTCTTCGCCGTGCTGTGGGCGTCCGCCGCGGGCATCCTCCTGGGGGTCGTTTCTGCGGTGCGGCAGAACAGCGCCACGGACGTCACGGCGATGGTGGTCGCCAACACCGGCGTCTCGATGCCGATCTTCTGGCTCGGCCTGATGCTGGCCTATGTCTTCGCCCTGGCGCTCAAGGGCACGATCTTCCAGCTGCCGCCCTCCGGACGCGTGACATCCGGCAGCGACCTGCCGTCGCTCCTCAAGGTCTGGGGCATCACCGATGAAGACGGCCTGCGCCGCTTCCTGACGCTGCTCCTTTCGAATTCGGTGCTGCTCAATTCACTGATCCAGGGCAAATTCGCGATCTTCGTCGACGGCCTGCGCCACATGATCCTGCCGTCGCTCGCCGTCGGCACCATCTCGATGTCCGTCATCGCCCGCATGACGCGCGGCGCCATGCTCGACGTGCTCACGCAGGATTACGTGCGCGTGGCGCGCGCCAAGGGCCTGCTGCCGCGCGCCGTCATCCTCAAGCACGCGCTGCGCAACGCGCTCGTCCCGATCATCACGGTGATCGGCCTGCAGATCGGCGGCCTGCTGTCCGGCGCCGTGCTCACCGAAACGGTCTTCAACCTGCCCGGCGTCGGCACCGCCATCGTCACCGCCATCACCGCGCGCGACTACCCGGTCGTGCAGGCGTTCACCGTCGTCATCGCGCTGATCTTCGTGCTCGTCAACCTTTTCGTGGACCTGAGCTACGCGTATCTGAACCCACGCATCCGCGTGAGCTGAATCATGGCCGATCCCACTTCTACCACCGCCGACGGCGCAGCGCCGGTGCGCGCGGTTTTTTCCACAGAGTCGCCCCTGCGCCGCACGCTGCGACGACTGCTGCACAATCGTTCGGCGCAGGTCGGCATCGGGCTGCTGCTCGTGCTGGTGCTGATCGCGCTCACCGCGGACCTGATCGCACCGTACGATCCGATCAAGCGCGTGCCGGACGTGAAGCGCCGCTCGGCGCCGTGCGTGCACATCCTGGGCTGCGATCCCAACAAGAGCCAGCACCTGATGGGCATCGACGGCAATTTCCGCGACCTGCTGTCGCGCGTGCTGCACGGTTCGCGCCTCTCGCTGCAGATCGGATTCGCCACCGTCACGGCAGCGGTGATCATCGGCACGCTGCTCGGCGCGGTCGCCGGCTACGTCGGCGGATGGCTGGACAACCTGATCATGCGCATCATGGACGTGTTCTTAGCCTTCCCCAGCCTGCTGCTGGCGATCGCCATCGTTTCCGTGCTCGGCCAGGGATTGATCAACACGCTGCTGGCGGTGGCCATCGTCTCCATCCCGGTCTATGCGCGCGTGGTGCGCGCCAGCGTCATCAGCGTGAAAGACCTGGACTACATCGCCGCCTCGTACGCGCTGGGCACGCCGCGCGTGCGCGTGCTGTTCACGCGCATCCTGCCGAACGCGCTCACCCCGCTGATCGTCGTGGCCACGCTGGGCATCGCCGGCGCGATCCTGGAAGCGGCCGGCCTGTCGTTCCTCGGCCTGGGCGCCGAGCCGCCCACCCCGGAGTGGGGCCTGATGCTGGGTGAAGAGCGCAACAGCGTGTTCAACGCCCCGCACCTGGTGTTCTTTCCGGGCGTGGCGATCATGATCACCGTGCTGGCGTTCAACCTGCTCGGCGACGGACTGCGCGACGCGCTGGATCCGCGCCGCAAAGTCTGATGTTCGAACTCACGTTTCTCGGCACGGCGGCGTCTGCGCCGCTCCCCAAGCGCGGCCTGAGCTCGGCGCTGGTCGCGCACGGCGAGCACCGCTTCATGGTCGATTGCGGCGAAGGCACGCAGCGCCAGCTGCTGACGAGCGGGCTCGGCTTCCGGCGGCTGGAACACATCCTGCTCACGCATCCGCACCTCGATCATGTGCTCGGGCTGGGCGGCATCCTGAGCACGCTGGGCCAGTGGGAGACGATCGACGGCGTCACGATCTACGGCGGCAAGACCACACTGGATAAAGCCGAGGACTTGATCTACCGCATCGTATTTCCGAGCGGACGCCCGCCCCTGCGCATCGACATGGTCGAACTGCGCCCGGGCCCGGTGCTCGAGAGCGACGACTTCACCGTATCCGCATTTCCGGTGCGCCACCGCGGCCCCGACTGCTTCGGCTTCGTCTTCGAGGAGCCGGCGCGCCGCCCGTTCCTGAACGACAAAGCCACTGCGCTCGGCGTGCCGCCCGGCCCCGAGCGCCGCACCCTCGTGCAGGGCCGGCCGATCACGCTCGCCGACGGCCGCGTGGTGCAGCCGGAGGACGTCCTCGGCGAGCTGCGGCAGGGCGCGAAGCTCGTGATGACCGGCGACGTCGGCGATACGAACAGCATCCTGCCGATCGTGCGCGGCGCGACGACGCTCGTCACCGAATCGACCTACTCGGACACGGACGGCGACATGGCGCGCGAGCACGGCCATCTCAGCGCCGGCCAGGCGGCGCGGCTGGCCCGCGACGCCGAAGTCGGCCAGCTCATCCTCACGCACATCAGCGGCCGCCACCGCGAACGCGACCTCGAAGACGAGGCGCGCGCGATTTTTCCGAACACCGTCATCGCCCGCGACTTCGACGCGTTCAAGATTCGCCCGGCCTAGGCGACCGCCCGAGGTGCGCCCAACGTCACGGACGGTCGTACATCGCCGGGGCATGCGAAGCTCTTCGCACACCCGAATTCGGACAAAACATTGCAAACAATGCATTTATACAGCGGCCAAAAATGCGACGCCCACACATTGCAGTAATTCGCGTCGAGCATCTTTTCAACCCTCTGATACATGCATACCGGTATGCGTTTTCAATCTCCGCGACTTCACGCAAGGCTGATCGACCGTCCGCGCCTGCATGCGCGATTGAACGCGGGGATAGAACACGGGGCCGTCTCCATCGCCGCGCCGCCCGGCTACGGCAAGACCACATTGACAGCGATGTGGCTGCACGAGCGCGCCGCAAGAATGGGCGACGTCACGATTTGGATCTCGCTGCAAGCGGAGGACGCCGATCCATTCACGTTCATCCAGCATCTGGTCGAAAGCATCGCGGCACACGTTCCGAAGGTGCGCGAACTCGTCGTGGTCGGACGCAGTGGACAAGCAACGCCACAGGACATGCTCACACGACTGCTGCGTCTGCTCGCACAGCACAGCTCCACCGTGATTTTGGCCATCGACGATATTCAGCTTCTCCACGACCAGCCGGCGACGACACTGCTGCAGCATCTCGTCGATGCGCGATCGTCCGACACACAACTCGTGCTGCTTTCGCGCACCACGCCACATGTGCGCATACCGGAAGACGCTCTGCAGCTGCACGCCGGCGATCTGCGCTTCGACCACGACGAATTCCTCCGCTACGCCGCCGTATGCCTCGCCGGCGTTTCCGACCACCGACTGCAGGACATCGAAAGCTGCGCCGACGGGTGGATCATGGCGCTGCAGCTGCTCTCGCTCGCGTCGCACAGCAGCCACAGCACGCCTGCGTTGTCGAACACGACGGGACAAACGCGCGATTTTCTGATCGAGTATCTGGATCGAATCGTGCTGCGCAGCCTGTCCGACCGAGCGCAGCAGCTGCTGCTGGCGGTGTCGTACGCACCGCAGTTCGACGAGGCCTTGGCGACGGCACTGACCGGCCTGCCCATGCAAACGTGTGCAGACATCATCCGCGATCTGATGGCGGCCAGCGCGCCGATTCAGGCATTCACGACGGCCGCAACGCAGCACGACATGTATCGGCTGCACGCCCTGTTCGGCAGCTTCCTCATCCAGGAATTGCATCGACGATACAGCCCCGATGCCATCCGCGATCTGCATCATCGCGCCGCCGAACATTTCGCCGCGCGCGGCGATATCGACGCAGCGCTTGCGCTGCATCTCCGCACGAACGATCGACGGGCCGCCGCTGCGCTCGTCGCCGCACACGGCCACGAACAGCTGATCCGCTACGAATACGCCGCCGTGCGACGCTGGCTCACGCACATCGGCGAAGAGCACGTCGAGCAGGATCTCGGGCTCTCACTGCTGGCGGGCTGGCGTTCGCTGTTCACGAAAGAGGGCGGCACCCACGTGCACATCGAACACGCACGCCGCCTGATCACAACGCAGCCGCACGACGAAGATCGCGACACCGAGATCCTCGTTCTGCAGGCGCTGCATTCGATAGCACAAGGCGACCCGAACGCGATGCAATCATTCGTGAGGGAAGCCGCTGCGCGGCCGACGCCGAAATCCGCATTCGTCACCGGATATCGCCACATCGCTTCGGCGATGATCGCACCGAATCCGGACGATCAACTCGCACATCTGCAGGCCGCGACGGCAGCTCTCGAACAGAAGTACGGAGACTATGGCGTGCTCGTGACGAGCATGTTCCAAGCCGTCACCTATCGGCAGATCGGCAACCTGCCGGCCGCGCTGCATGCACACGAACGACAGTTGCAGGCGATCGAACGCACGAACCGCGAAATTTCATTCGAGACGATCGCCGCACGCGTGGCGTACGCCGAAACACTCTACTGGGTGGACCAGATCGATCAATCCCAACAGCACCTGCAACGTACGCTCGCCGCGAAGAGCGACGATCCAGCGATGCAGCCGATCTTCACGATCGCGCAGGCCCAGCACGAGCTATGCCTGCTGGCGCAGAAAAGAAAATGCATGGCGGACAGCCGGCCCAGCGAAGACGACGAACAGTGGATGCGATCCATCAAGAATGCGGCGCCGCACGCTATCGGATTCGCCGCCTATCTGCGCGTCGTGCGCGACGTGCTGCGCAACGACGAAGTCGGCATCCGACGCACGCTGCAATCCACCGGCTACGATGCACTCGCCCTCGATGTGCTGGATCCGTTCGCCGCCATCACCGTGCTTACGGCTTCCCTATATCGCGGCGACACCACGCCCACGGCGGCGCAAGTCCTCGAACGACTCGCCACACCACAGCCCCACGGCAACTTCGGCCTGCGCATTTGCGCCGGCCTGCTGCTGGCCTGCTATGCAGATCGGCTCGGCCGGCACAAGGAAGCAGATGCCCAGCTCAGCGCATTGCTGCAGCAGATGCTCACGAGCAACACGCATCGATTCGCAGTCGATATGCCGATGCTGCATCCGCTCCTCGAACGCAACGGCACGCCGTACGCACGACGCATCCTGCATCGCGCCGGGCGCAGCCCCGACGCAAACGACTTCGGCCTGACCGAGCAGGAATTCGCGGTGCTGCGCTGCGCCGCTGCCGGCATGAACAATCGCGAAATCGCCGCCACGCTCGGCGTCACCCCCAAGAGCATCTACGACTACTCCTTTCGCATCTATCGCAAGTTGAACGTCCACAGCCGCCGAGAAGCGGTGCGCATCGCACGCGACGCCGGCATTGTGGCGTGAATGGGAAGATGAGTGGATAGCGGATAGTGATAGTCGATAGTGGGCATCCACTATCACCATCCGCTATCACTTCTTCTACTTCAGCACCGGCACCAGCGAGAACCAGTACGCCCGCAGGATCGACGTGCTCAGCGCATACTCGCCCATCGGCCGCAGCGCCACCGTCATCACCTGCGTCGTCGGCTCGTACACCTGGCCGCGCACGAGGATCCAGCGACCGCTCGCAGAAGAAGTGAGGGAAGAGGAAAGAGAAAAGAGTGCACTCCCTTCTTCCTCTCTTTCCTCACTCCTCTCCCCTCTTTCCTCTCCGCTCTCCCCTCTTTCCTCTCCGCTCTTCCCTCTTTCCTCTCCGCTCTTCCCTCTTTCCTCTCCCCTCACCCACTGATACAGCCACGGCCGCTCGCCGTCCTGGATCGCAAAGATCCCCTCGTCGATCGGCAGCGTGATCGTCACCGGGTTCGTCAGCGTCGCCAGTTCGATGCCGTTCCACACTGCGTCCAGCCGGAACGCGTACATCAGCACGTTCCCCGGCACGCCCGGCGCCGGCGGCTGCGGCGTCATCGTCAGGTAGAACGATCCGCTCACCCCCTGCGGCGGGATCGTCACCACCACGCCGTCCGTCGTCGTGAACACGCCGCCCACTTCACCATCGAACTCGATCACGTCCGGCGCCACGTACGTGAACGCGTCGACCGCCGTCTGCGACGCACCGGCCGTCGCCACCGTCACGCTGATCTTCTGTCCGGCCGTGCCCGGCGGCATCACGAACTGGATGCGCCCGTCGGTCTCGATCGTGAACGGCACCGAGACCATCTCTCCCTCGTATGGGCCGACCGTCACCGTCAGCGCCGCGACGAAGCCCGTGCCGAAGATCTGCACCGGCATCCCGCCGTCCGCCAGGCCGGTGCCCGGCCACACCCGGTCGATCGTCGTCAGCGGCGCCGCCCGCGTGATGGTGATCACGTAGTCCTGCGTGCTGCCGTCTGAAGCAGTGATAGTGATCGTGATGGTGTTCACGCCGACTTCCAGCGTGCACGGAATTCCACTGTTGACCACGCCACGCGCCGTCGGCAGCTGGCACGTCCCCGGCGCCGCCGCGAACGTCACCACCGCGTTCGGGTCGTTCGGCGTCGCCGCCACCTGCACGCTCGTCACGTCGTTGGCCACCGCCGACTCGTAGTCCGTCGTGGTGCTGACAAACGCCGGCGTCAGCGTCCCCGGGGTGATCGTCAGAGAACCCAGCGTCGCATCCGGCGTGCCGTCGTCGTCCGCCACCGTCACCACGATCACGTACACGTCCGTCGTCGCGCCGTCCTCGGCATACACCGTCACCGTGATCGTCGTCTCCGGCGCCGCGAAGTCGCACACCGGCGCCGGCTGCACGCCGCCTGCCCCGCGCCCCTTCGGGATCACGCACGTCCCCGCCGACGATTCCGTCGATCCGATGTACCCGCCCGGATGGTTCGGCGTCGCCGTCACCACCACCGACGTCGTGCCCACCGGCACCGTCGCCGTGTAGCGCTTCGTCGTGCTCACGTACTCCGGCGACAGCGTCCCCGGCGCAATCGCCAGATTCCCCAACGCCGCATCCGTCGACGCCAGCAGCGTCACTTCCACCGTGTACACCTTCTTGGTCATGCCGTCCGGCGCCGTCACCGTCACGGTGATCACATTCGCGCCGACCGACAGCGGACAGCCCAGATCTTCCAGACACGTCCCCGCCGACGCGGTGTACGACACGCTCGCCCCGCCGTCGCTCGTCGTCGCGGTCACCACGACGCGGCTCGTCCCGGCCGGCACGACCGTCGTGTACTGCGTCGTCGTGCTCACGAACGCCGGCGACAGCACCACGGGCGCGCCGTTCAGCGGCGCCACCTCGAGGCTCACCGCGTTCGCATCGCCGGCTTCATACGCTCCCATGTCGTAGCCGGCGCCGCCCGGTCGCGCCACGCCGCGGATGTCCTCCGCCACGCCGCTGTTTACGCCGACGTCCACGCCGTCGCCGGTCGCCAGATAGTCGCCCGCAGCCGGGTTCTCGAAGTCCGCCGCGCCGGTCACCTGCGTGCTCGCGGTCACTGTGCCACTCACGAGATTCGTCACGTCGTCCCACAGCACGCCGCGCAGATCCGCCGAGCTCGTGCCCTGCGCATCCACACCGAGCGCATAGCCGCTGAAGATCGTGTTCGTCAGCAATGCCGTGTCCGCGTTTCCGAACATGCCCGCGACGACCGCCGTTCCGCTTCCCACGAACGTGTTGTGCGCCCCGTCGACGACGGCCGCCGACTTATCGCCGCCGAGGCCGATTTCACCGTACTCGGCCGCGCCGCCGCCGACCACGACGTTGTTGACCAGTTGCCCGGCGCCGCCGAAAAACATCGTCGCCGGTCCGCTGTCAGAATCGTTGCCGACGAACGTCGAGTTGCTCACGGTCGTGGCGCCCAGGGCATACACCGCGCCGGCCCCGAGCACGGCCGTGTTGCGCAGGAACATCGTCTTCGACACCGTCGCGCTGCTGCTGCTCAGCAATGCACCGCCGTTGGAGCCGGAGGCATTGGAAATGAAGTGGCTGTCCGTGATGTCGATGTCGGACGCATGCACGCCGCCGCCTTCCAGCCCCGCCGAGTTGGTCAGCACGTCGGAGTTGCGCATGGTGAGGAGCGCGAGGAATTGCCCGCCGCCGCCCACACCGCCCGACGCGTTTTCCACCAGCGTCGTCCCGGTGATCCACGCACTGCCAGAGGCGACGATCGCGCCGCCGTTCGCCGCGCTGGTGTTCTTCCGCAGTTCACCGCCCTCGATCGACAACGTGCCGGCCACCTTCAGCGCGCCCGCCTCCAGGCCGGCCGAGTTGCTCGCGAACGTCGAATCGGTGATGACCAGGCTGCCCGCATCCTTCACCGCGCCGCCGCTGCTCGTGGCGTGGTTCTCCGTGAACGTCGATCCGCTGATCGTCACGTTCGTCGCGTTGACCGCGCCGGCGTCGGTCGACGCCGCGTTCTGTTCGAACGTCGAGTCCACGATCGTCACTGCGTATGCCCCAGCTTCGATCGCGCCGCCGACGCCCGATTGCGCCGTGTTGCTCACGAAGGTGGAGCCGCGCACGGTGAGCACGTCGTACACGCCGAGCGCACCGCCAGCCCCGGCCGACACGTTGCGCTCGAAGCGCGAGTTGGTCACCTCGATCGGCGCATAGTTCCCGATCACCGCGCCGCCGATGGTGCCGCCGGTGCTCGAGCTGGTGTTGCTGATGAAGGTCGAACCGGTGATGATCAACCCGCCGCCCGCGTAGACCGCGCCATACGCGTTGGCCGAATTCCTCAGGAAGGTCGAGTTCGTGATGAAGAGCACGCCCTGCCAGTCTTCGATATAGACGGCGGCGGCGAGCCCTGCCGCGCTGTTGTCGACGAACGTCGAGTCGATCACGGGGAACCCACCTGCCATTACTTTGACTGCGCCGCCGTTTTCGCCGCCATTACTATTCTTGCTGAAGGTCGACCGCTCGACCCGGCCCGCCGTCGCCGCCGATGATCCGTTCGCAATGTGCAATCCACCGGCGTAGGGGCCGTGATTGCCGGTGAATGCGCTGTCGTACACCTCGCCGATTCCGCCGACATAGACGGGGCCATGTTCACATTTATTCGACACGGACGTCGACACGTTGCTGATGAACTGTGACGCCGAAATCACCGCATTTCCCGCAATCTCCGCGGCGGGAGAAGCACAAGCGGAGGTGTTGCTGATGAAGCTGGATCCGCTGATCACGGCGCTGCCGCCGACGAAAATGCCGGCGCCGCGCCGATCCGAAGGATCGGCCACGCCGACGATGTTCGTGCTGATGGCGACGCCCGCCAGCAGCACGTCTTTTTCCGCGTAAAGGCCGCCGCCGCTGGCCGCCGCCTCGTTGCCCGCCAGGCTGCCGCCGGTCATGGTGACGCTGGCGCTGCTGTAGATCGCGCCGCCGCCGCCGACAAAGCCGCCCGAATCGTTGCCTTCGAAATCGACGTCCACGAGCACCAGCGGATTGCCGCTGGCGTTGATCGCACCGCCGTTCCCCGAAGATGCGTTGCCGATGAACGTCGTGTCCGTGACGGCGCACGTGTAGCTCGGATCGTAGCCGGTGAGGAACGCGCCGCCGTCGCCCGCCGTCGCCGTGTTGCTCAGGAACGTCGAACTGCGAATCGCGCAGCGACCTTCGAACGCCGCTGCGCCGGCGGAATCCGCGGAATTGTCGATGAAGTGCGCATCCGCCACATCGGCGAGAAATCCATAGGAATGGTAAATGGCTCCGCCGTAGCCGCCGTGGTTCCCCTGCAGCGTCACGCTGCGCAGCACCATGTCGCCGCGCACTTCCAATGCGCCGCCGTTCCCCACGCTGGAATTGCTGATCACCTGCGTGCCGGAGAGCGTCATCGTCACAGCCCGGACTCCGCCGGCGTCATCCAGCGACGAATTTCGCTCGATGCGGCCGCCGATGATGGTGACCGAACCTGCGGCATACATGCCGCCGCCTCCGACCTCCGTCGAATTCGTCACCAGCTCCGTGTCGATCAAGTTCACCGTGCCGTTCACGTAGATGCCGCCGCCCTTCGCGACGACGTTGTTGCCCACGGTGGCGTTGCGGGTGATCACGCTGCCGATCACCGTCAGATCGCCGTCCGCGTTCACACCACCGCCCGGGAGGTCCGTCACCAAACCGTTCTGCACGACCAGGTGCTCGATCGTGAGCGCCGCCGTGGCGGAAATCACGCGTCCGCCGCCCTGCGCATCCAGCACCGTCGGGTTCGCTGCGGCGTCGGGCGTCGACAGCCAGTTCGTGGTTAAGTAACCGCCACGCAGCGTCAGCGCTTTGTCGAGCGTCACGACCGAGCCGGACGACGCACCGGCGCACGTGCCGGCGAGCTTCACCACGTCGTCAGCGCTGGCCGCAGCCACCGCATCGCGCAATGCCTGCGCGTCGAGGCTCGCATAGTCCGTCGTGTTGTCCCCGGTGTACTCCGCGAAGCAGTTCGGCACCATTTCATACGCGCCGATGTCCACCGCCGTGCCATACGGACGCGCGCGGCCGTCGATGTCCGTCGCCACGCCGACGTCCACGCCGGCATCGACCGCCGCGCCCTTCGGAATGTACTTCCCGGCCGCCGCATTTACGAAATCGGGCGACCCGGTGATCGCAGCGCTGCTCGTCACCGTGTTCGAATATTGCTTCGTCACGCCGTCCCACAGCGTCTTGTAGAGCGTGCCGGATCCGCCGCCGGCCTCGTCGACCGCGACGCTGTAGCCGGAGAAGATCGTGTTCGTGAACGCAATTCTGTCGGCCACCGTATTATTTCCGAAGCGCACCGCCACGCCGCTGCCGACGAACGTCAGGTGCTTGCCGCTTACGTTGAACGTGCCGTCCTGACCGCGCACGAGCAGGTCCGTCGTGCCCGTCACCGCGCTCGCACCGTTCGAGGCGAACACCACGTTCGTCAGCACAGTCGGCCCGTTGTCCCAGTTGTCGAACAGAAAGATCGCGCCGCCGTCCGGTGCAACATTGCGCTGGAACAAGGTGTTTTCAATGCGAATGCCCGAGTCCGCCCAGAAGAAAATCGCGCCGCCGCGGCGCGGCGCCGTGTTCGAAATGAACTGCGAGCCACGAATCAACGGCGGAACGCCCGCGAAGCGAATCGCGCCGCCGTCCGTAGCGGCGGTGTTGCTCACGAAGGTCGAGTCGTGGATCTCATGGGCCGCGGTTGCGAAGTAGGCTGCACCACCCTCTCCGGCACCCCGATTTCGCTCGAAATACGCATTCTTGAGC
>JBIIIA010000163.1:0-7158 GCA_044235195.1 Thermoflexales bacterium | reverse complement strand
CGAACGTCGGATCCTGCGCCGGGAAGCCGGTCACCGTGATCGGCGTCACCGCCGACGCGCCCTGCAGCTCGCAGGCGGGCGCCGCCGAGATCATCAGCGGCCACAACACCACGTTGCCGTCGCTCGAGGCCACCGCCAGCGTCGGGAAGAAGCCGCCGTTCGCCACGTCCAGCTTGTCGATGGCCGAATTGCGATAGAAGCTGTCGGCGCCGAGCAGTTCGACCATCCCGGTCGGCGCGCCGCAGCCGAACAACGTCGGCATCGCCGCCCAGAACAAGCGGCCGGCGCTCTCCGCCAGCAGCACCGAGTTGCCGCCGACGCGGCCCCAGTGCAGCGCCGGGCCGTCGCCGCCCGGCAGTCCGCTCGGCAGCGGGAAGCTGTCCCACGTGTTGCCGAAGTCGCGGGAATACCAGACCTTGCCCTCGGCCGTCACTGCCACTTCCCCGGGAAAGCCGCTCGTCGCCGGCCGGCCGACGGACGTGTCCGACAAGCCGCGCGCGCTGCTGTCGGTGCGCGGCGTCACCGGCGCCCAGTAGCCGCCGTAGTTCGTCGTGCGAAACAGCGACGGGATGCCGGTCGTGTTCAGATAAAACGTGCCGCTGCGTCCGTCCGCCACGACCGTGCCGACCTGCGCGCCGTACGCGCCGAGGCCGCGGAAGGCCGACACCGTCGTCGTCAGCGCTCGCGTCAGGAACGAACCGACGCCCAGCGTCAGCACTTCCTCGTGCAGCGCCGCACCGTTGTACGACACCGACATGGTGTACGTGCCGGTCACGATGCCGGAAATGCCGAAGCCGCCGTCTTCGGTGATGCCGGCGTACTTCACCGTCTCGCTCACCGACGGGTCGGCCAGTTCGAGCGCGACGAATGCGCCGTCGATCACTTCGTCCTCGAAAACGATGCGCACGCCGACGTCGGGAGCGCCTTCGTCGACGGCAGCCGCGCGCGCCGCGATGCCGGCGGATGGCGGCGCTGCGAATGCAGCGAGCAGAGTGGAAATGACGAATGCAACGATGAGCCTGCTGTGTCTGACGAATTTCATGTAAAACTCCCGAGATCTTGAACTTTCAAAGTTTGACCATGCCGCGCCGCGCCGCCTTGATGACGGCCTGGGTGCGGTCGTTGGCATGCAGCTTGCTAAGGATACTACTCACGTAGTTGCGCACGGTGCCGTCGCTCAGAAAAAGCGCCGCCGCGATTTCCTTGCTGTTCATGCCGCGCGCCAGCAGGCCGAGCACTTCGGTCTCGCGGTCGCTCAGCGCTTCGTACACGCCGTCGTCCGCCGGCGCCGGCTCGACGGGGACGGCCGTGCGCCGAAACTCGTTCATCACCTTGCGCGCGATCTGCGGATCGAGCTGTGATTCGCCGCGCTGCACCGCCCGCACGGCGTCCAAAATCGCCTCGCTGCCGGCGTCCTTCAGCAGAAATCCCTGCGCGCCGGCGCGAATGCCGTCGAACACCAGATCGTCCGCATCATACGTCGTCAGGATGATGACCTGCGTGCGCGCCAGCGACTGCGTGATGCGCCGCGTGGCTTCGATGCCGCTCATGTGCGGCATTTTGATGTCCATCAGCACGACGTCGGGCGTCAGCGCCTGCGCCTGGCGCACCGCCTCTTCGCCGTCGGCCGCCTGGCCGAGCACCTGCATGTCCGGCTGATGCTCGAGGATGATCTTCAGCCCCTGCCGCACGATGTCCTGGTCGTCCACGATCAGCACGCGTATCTTTTCCATCGTCTTTCTTATTCCTTCCCCAGCGGCAGCGTCACCACGACGCGCGTCCCGCGCCCGACGATGCTGTCGATGCGCAGGTGCGCGCCGATCATCTCGGCGCGCTCGCGCATGCCGCGCATGCCGTAGCGATCGGTGCCCACTTCGGCGACGTCGAAGCCGGCGCCGTCGTCCTCCACGCACAGCGCGATGCGGTCGTCGCTGCGCTCGAGCGAGACGCGAATCGTCGTCGCGTTCGAATGCGTGTCCGCGTTGTGGATCGCCTCCTGCGCGATGCGAAAGAGCGCGTCCGCCGCGTCGGTGCCGAGCGCATCGTACACCCCGGCGTCCGGGGCATGCATCGTCAATGCGGCGTGCGCGGTGGGCGCGAGCGAATCGATGTGCCGCCGCAGCGCGCCGGCCAGGCCGAGGTCCTCCACCGCCGTCGTGCGCAGGTCGTCGATCGCCGCGCGCGTCTCGCGCAGGCCGCGGCGCACGGCGTCGCGCGCGCGCACGATCTCGGGCCGTACCTCTTCCCCAGCCGCCGCCAGCGCACCGATGGCATCCAGCTGCACGGCCACGCCGGCCAGCGAATGCGCCAGCGTATCGTGCAGGTCGCGCGCCAGCCGCACGCGCTCACGGCTGGTCGCCAGTCGCTCGCGCACGCCCGCCTGCTCGGCCAGCTGCCGATTCGCCGCCTCGATCTCGGCGCGCTGCCGCCTCTCCAAATCCGCCAGCGATCCGACGAAATAGCATACGAGCAGTAGCACGAACGATTGTCCGAGCAGCGGCCCCCACGGCAGCCGGACGACCACGCCGTCCACCAGCTCGAGCAGCTCCATCGCCACCAGCGCGCTTACGTTGGCCGCGATCGCCACGCCCGCCCAGCGATACCAGCCGCGCCGCGACATCCATGTGCCGAGCACCGCCAGGATCAAACTGAAAAACGACGGCACTTCGAGCGGCCCGCGCACCAGCCGACGCACGTCGCCGACGAGCGATTCCCCGCCGCCGCGTGTCGTGCGGCGCATGTCCATGTACGCGTCCGCGAAATTCGCGCGAAAGTACAGCGAGCCGAGCACGGATTCGATCGCCAGCGCACAGATCGACGCGACCAGCAGCACACGCATCTGGCGTTCGCCGAGCGGCCCGCGCCGCGCCGCGTAGAACGTCGCCGCCAGCACCAGCAGCGTCGGCAGCATCGCCAGCCCGTTCATCGCCAGCACGCGCGGATCACTCGTGGAATACAGCAGCGCGACAGCGCCCAGAATTCCCGCCGCCAGGCGCAGAAACAGGCTCAATCGCAGCAGGCGCAGAATTTCTTTCATACGTTCGAACGGCGATCCGATTCGTGCAGCATTACATCACGAGTGCGATATCCCTCACTCGTAGCGCAGCGCCTCCACCGGCTGCAGGCGGCTGGCGCGCCACGCCGGATACAGCCCGAATATCGCGCCGACCGCGATCGACACGCTCAGTGAAATCACCACCGACGACGCCTGCACCACCGGCGTGAACTGCGTCTGGAAGACGCCGATCAGCGCCGCCAGGCCCGCCCCCGCCAGGATGCCGAGGATGCCTGCCAGCGACGTCACCACCAGCGCCTCGATCAGGAACTGCACGCGGATGTTGCCGTCGCGCGCGCCGACCGCCTTGCGCACGCCGATTTCGCGCGTGCGCTCGGTCACGCTCACCAGCATGATGTTCATGATGCCGATGCCGCCCACCAGCAGCGAAATCGCCGCGATCGCCGCCAGGAACGCCGTCAGCGCCGTCACCACCGAGTTCAGCGACTCGGCGATCTGCGCCTGGTTGAAAATGCGGAAGTCGTCGCTCTGCCCCGGCAGCAGCTTGTGCTGCCTGCGCAGAATCGTGGTGATCTGCGTCGCCGCCGCCGTGCTCTTGTCGGGGCTGCTCAGCTCGGCGTAGATCTGCGACACACCCTTGCTGCCGCCGACGCGCTTCACGAACAGCTTCTCCTGCGCCACCGTCAGCGGCACGTGCACGTTGTCGTCGCCGGTCTGCGGGCCGAAGCCGCCCTGCGTCACCAGCACGCCGATCACCTTGAACGGCACCGCATCGACCAGGATGCTGCTGCCGATCGCTCCGCCGTCGGGAAACAGCGTGGC
The DNA here is from genome assembly GCA_044235195.1 of Thermoflexales bacterium. GTDB lineage: Bacteria > Chloroflexota > Anaerolineae > J036 > Brachytrichaceae > CANJQH01. Next base: position 3,320 of record JBIIIA010000163.1, on the reverse strand, counting down.
AGCGATGGACCCGCCCAGCACCACCACCCGCGCGCGGCTGTCGATCTCGCTCGCCGTGAAGAAGCGGCCCTCTGCGATCTTCGAGCTGCGCAGCGAGAAATAATCGTTGTTGGTGCCGATGATCTGCGTGCTGCGATTGTTCAGCCCGGCGCTCACGCGCAGATTGCCGTTCACCACCGGGATCACCCGCACCAGATCCGGCGCGTCCATGCGATTGCTCAGCGCCTTCCAGTCGTCGACCGTGAGCTTGGCGTTCGGCACGCGGTTCTCGGCGCTGATCGTGATCTGCCGGGCCCCGAGCGAGCTGAACTGGCTGCTGATGTAGCTCGACACGCCGCTGCCGACCGCCAGCAGCGTCACCACCGACATCACGCCGATGATCACGCCGAGCATCGTCAACATGGTGCGCAGTTTATTTTCCGCCAGGCTTTCCAGCGCCGTGCGAATGGTCTCGAAGATCGTCATGCCTGCTCCTTGTCGGTTGGATCGTCCTCACGCGACGCCGCGCGCCGCTTCGGCATGCGCAGCGTCCCCAGCAGCAGCGGCACGCTGACGGCGCAGGTCGTCACGTGCATCAGCATCGCCATCCCCTGCGTCGGCAGCCACGCCGTCCCCGTCGCACCGCTGCGGCGCGACGCGCCGTTCGCACCCTCGCTCGTCGCCGCGTTCGCATTCGCACCGGCCGTCGCCGCAGCGCGGCCCCGGACGTTCGCCGACGTCGCCCCGACGCCGGCGATGCTCAGCGCGTTCGGCACGAACGAGGCCAGCAGCGTCAGCAGCGCCACGGTCGTGAACGCGCGGCGCACATTCGTCGCCCGGCGTGCCATCAGGCCGAACACGCCCGCCGCCGCGGCCACCGCCGCCGCCGTCAGCCCCAGTACCGCCAGCCACGAAAACGCGAAGGCGTTCAAGCCGAGGACGTTCACCGCGGCGTAGCGCAGCGCCGCGTTCACGGCCAGCGCGATGGCCGCCGCGGCGCCGCCGGCCGTCGCCACGCGCCGCCACGACGGCGGCGGCAGTCGCTCGAGCTGCGTCTTTTTCAACGACGGCGCGCGCGGCTCGGCGACGGGCGCCGCCGCCTCGGTCGACGCGCTGCGCCGCGGCCCGTGCTTCACGTCGCTCTCGATGCGGCCGTCGCGGATGCTGATCACGCGATGCGCATATTCCGCGATCTCCGCCTCGTGCGTCACGAGGATGACGGTGATGCCGCGCTCGCGGTGCAGCCGCTCGAACAGCGCCATGATCTCGCGGCCGGTGCGCGTGTCGAGCGCGCCGGTCGGCTCGTCGGCGAGCAGAATCGTCGGCTGGTTGATCAGCGCGCGTGCGATCGCCACGCGCTGCTGCTGGCCGCCCGAGAGCTCCACCGGCTTGTGGTTCATGCGATCGCCGAGGCCGACGAGGCGCAGCATTTCTTCGGCGCGGAGTCGCCGCTCCTTCGCCGGCATGCCGGCGTAGCGCGCCGGCATCTCGACGTTGCGCAGCGCGCTCATGCGGCCGAGCAGGTTGAAGCGCTGGAACACGAAGCCGATGTTGCGGTTGCGCGCGTCGGCCAGGTCGCGCGAACGCAGCTGGCTGACGTCGCGCCCGTTCAGGAAATAGCGCCCGTCCGTCGGCGCGTCCAGGCAGCCGATCACGTTCATCAGCGTGCTCTTGCCGCTGCCGCTCGGCCCGATGATGGCGACGAATTCGCCGTCCTCGATTTTCAAATCGACATCGTCGAGCGCATGGACGATCTGGTCGCCCATCTCGTACGTCTTGCTGACTTTCTTTAGCTCAAGCATGGTTGTCCCCCGCCGAGCTACTGCCCCGGAGGCGGGCCGCCGCCGCCCGGGCCGCCGGTGCTCACGCTCTGCGTCGCCACCGACGGCACGGCCAGCACGTCGCCCGCCGCCACGCCGCTCAGGATCTGCATGCTGCTCCCCGACTGCTCGCCGATCTCGACGACCGTGCGCTGCACGTCGGTCCCGTTCACCTTGAACACCGCGTAGGTCTTGTTGGTCGTGTCCACGATCAGCGCCGCCGTCGGCACCATCACCGCATCGATGACTTTTCCGGTCACGATTTCGCTGGTGCCGCTCATGTTCAGCAAAATGTTCGGCTGTCCTTCGGCGCGCGGAATGCGCAGCTTCACTTTGTACGTGACGATGTTGTTGCTGCTGGCGCCGACCACGGCGATCGAATCGACCGTCGCAGAGATGCTCTGGTCGATGTACGCCTGCAGGCGCACGCGCGCCTCCTGGCCCACCTGCACCGCCTGCAGGTCGGCTTCGTCGAGCGCCACTTCGAACAGCGGTTCACTGAAGTCGACGATCTGCACCGCGGCGCCGCCCGAGTTGGCGAATTCGCCGGCCGCTACGTTGACGGCGACTACAAGACCATCGATCGGCGCCTTGAGCGTCGCCTCGCCCACGTCGGCGACGGCCTGTTCCCACGCCGTGTACGCCTGGTCCATCTTGATGCGCGCCGCCTCGCTCGCCAGATCATCGGTGGTCAGCGCGTCGAGGGATTTGCGCGCGGATGCGATCTGCGCCGCCGCGGCGGCGAACTGCGCCTGCGTCGGCTCGGCGAACCTGGCGTCGTAGGTGGCCTTGGCCTTGGCGTAGTTGTTCGTCGCCTGCTCGAGCGACAGCGCCTCGCTCGAAGCGGCCACGCCGGGATCGCGGCCGGCGCGGCGATCGTAGGCGGCCTGCGCCTGCTTCAGCGCCGCCTCGGCGTTCTGCAGATCCGCCTGCGCTGCACGAATGTCGGTCTCGGTCGGGCCGGCCGACAACGCGTCGTACGACGCCTGCGCGCTCTTCAGCTGCGCCTGCGCTGCGGCGATGTCCAGTTCGCTCGGCCCGCGCAGCGTCTGGCTGTACGAGATGCGCGCGGACAGGAAATTCATCCACGCCGACTGCACGGCGGATTCGAGGTCGCTCGTGTCGAGCTGCGCCAGCACGTCGCCCTTCTCGACGAACGTGCCTTCGGCCGCACTGACATTCGCGACCAGGCCGCTGCGCAGAAACGGGACGTCGCTCGTGCTGCGCGCCGCGATGCTGCCGTTGCCGATGACCAGCTTTTCGATCACGCCCTGCTCGGCCGTCACGCGCTCGGCGGACGCCGAGACGCCGTTGGTCTGCGCGGTGCGCGGCCCCATGCCCGGCAACTGAATCGACGAACACGCCGCCGTCAGCAGCGCACCCATCGAAGCGAGGGAGATCAAACGCAGAAATTTTTTCATGGAGTGCATCTCAAAATCAAAAGGCGACGCCCGCTACTGACCCAGCGTCGCCGCCATCGACTCGCGCAGACCGGCGACGAGCGTCACCTTCTCCGCTTCC
>JBIIIA010000162.1:0-7161 GCA_044235195.1 Thermoflexales bacterium | reverse complement strand
CGCCTGCGAACTGCGCAGCGACGACGGCTTCGACCTGCTGCACGCCATGACGCAGCTCGACGCCGAATACCCGGAGTGCTATCGCTTCTTCTTCGAGCCGCGCCCCGGCCACGCCTTTCTCGGCGCCACGCCCGAGCTGCTGGCGCAGACGCGCGGACGCGCACTGCACACCATGGGGCTGGCCGGCTCGCAGGCCCGCGGCGCGACGCCGCAGCAGGATGCCGCCCTCGCCGCCGAACTGCTCGCCAGCGACAAAGATCGCCGCGAACATCGCCTCGTCGTCGACGCCATCCTCGAAAAACTGCGGCCGCTGTCCGACTCGCTCACCGCCGGTGAAACCGGCCTGCTGCAGCTGCGCAACATTCAGCACCTGCACACGCCCGTGCACGCCGAACTGCATCTGCCGGCTGCGGCGCTCGACGCCGTCGAGGCGCTGCACCCGACGCCCGCCCTCGGCGGCGCGCCGCGCGAGGCAGCGTTGCACTTCCTCTCCGAAAACGAATCGCTCACGCGCGGCTGGTACGCCGCGCCGTTCGGCTGGTTCGACGCCGCGCTCGACGGCGAATTCTGCGTCGCCATCCGCTCGGCCGTCGTTCAGGGCACGCGCGCATGGCTGTACGCCGGCTGCGGCATCGTCGCCGGCTCGGCTGCCCAGCGCGAATGGGACGAAACCGCGCTCAAGTTCCGCCCGATGCTGCGCGCACTCGGCGGAATTTCTCTTCCACTTCGATCGGAGCCATCATGAACGCCAACCTCGCCGCCTGCATGACCTTCGTCGACGAGCTGGCCGCCTGCGGACTGCGCCATGTCTGCATCGCGCCCGGCTCGCGCAACACGCCGCTCACGCTGGCGTTCGCGTCCCATCCGAGCATCCGCATTCACTCGCTGCTCGATGAACGCGGCGCCGCCTTCTTCGCCCTCGGCCTGGCCATGGCCACCGGACGGCCGGCCGCCGTCCTCTGCACCAGCGGCAGCGCCGTCGCGAATTTCTTCCCCGCCGTCGTCGAAGCACACATGAGCGGCGTGCCCATGCTCGTGCTCACCGCCGACCGGCCGCACGAACTGCGCCACAGCGGCGCGAACCAGACCATCGACCAGATCGGATTCTTCGGCGGCTACGCACTGTGGTCCGTCGACATGCCGCTGCCCGAGGCTACGCCGTCGGATCTCGTCGTGCGCAGCTGGCGCACCACCGCTGCGCGCGCGCTCGCCGTGACGAACGGTGTGCGGCCGGGCGTGGTGCACCTTAACTTCCCATTCCGCAAACCGCTCGAACCCGCCGCGGACGAACCACTGCCCACGCCTGATTCACTGCACCGACCACACACCGCCATCACCCGCGGCCGCATCGCGCCCGGCGGCGACGACATCACCGCGCTCACCGCGCTCGTCGCCGCCCATCCGCGCGGCGCGCTCGTCTGCGGCCCGACGACCATGAACATGGGCTTCGGCGACCCGCTGCCCGATGCCGTATTCGCCTTCGCCGAAGCCGCCGGCTACCCGATCTTCGCCGATCCCCTCAGCCGACTGCGCACCGAGAACCCACACGTCATCGGCGCATACGACGTCATGCTCGGCAACGGCGGTCCCCCGTTCACGCCGGATCTCGTGCTGCACATCGGCGCCGTCCCGACGTCCGCCGCGCTCACTGCCGCGCTGGCGGCCGCGCGGCCGCTGCATCGCGTGCACATCGCCGAATCCGGCGTCTGGGCCGACGACGATCACCGCACCACATGGCTGCTGCAGGCGAACGAATCGATCGTGCTGCGCGAACTGTCGCGCATGCTGCCGGGGCGCATCCAAAAAGACTCCGGCTGGCTCACCCGATGGCAGCGCGCCACGCGCGTCGCCGAGCGCTCGATTCACGCCGCCTGCGCCCACGACTGGACCGACTTCACCGCGGTGCGCACCGCCGTCGACGCCGCGCCCGCCGAGGCGCGCATCTTCGTCGGCAACAGCCTGGCCGTGCGCCACGTCGATGAATTCGTGCCGGCCACGACGACGACGCTCCACGGCAGCCGCGGCGCGAGCGGCATCGACGGCAACGTCTCCACCGCACTCGGCATCGCCGCCGCCGATCCATCGCGGCCGACCATCGCCCTCCTCGGCGACGTCACGACCGTGCACGACTTGAACGGCCTGCTGACGATGCAGCGCGAGTCGATCACCAACGCACAAATCGTCATCATGAACAACGGCGGCGGCGCAATCTTCCACCGCCTGCCCATCGCCCGCATCGACCCGCCCTTCACCCGCCTGTGGGTGACCCCGCACGATACCGACTTCGCCGCCGCGGCGCAAGCATTCGGCCTGAGCCATGCCTACGTCGCCGACGCCGACGCGCTGCGTGCGCGGCTGCGCGACGGCACACGCATCATCGAAGTGCGCACCGACGCCGCCGCCGACCAGCAGGCGCGCCGCGCCGCGCGACGCACGATACAAATCACGCTCGATCAGGCGGCACGGCTGCAGGGCGGAGAGTAGAGAGTCAGAGTGGATAGTGATAGTGAGAGAGAAACTATGACAAACACAGTCGAATGGACCACCGTCAAGGAATACAGCGACATCACGTACCAGAAGCACGACGGCATCGCGCGCATCGCGTTCAACCGGCCCGAAGTGCGCAACGCATTTCGGCCGGAGACGATCGATCAGATGATCGACGCCTTCCGCCACGTCTGGATGGATGAAGAAGTCGGCGTCGTGCTGCTCACTGGCAACGGGCCGTCGCCGAAGGACGGCAAGTACGCCTTCTGTTCCGGCGGCGACCAGAAAGTGCGCGGCTACGCCGGCTACGTCGGCGGAGACGGACATGCGCGCCTGAACGTGCTCGAACTGCAGCGCATCATCCGCACCATGCCCAAGCCGGTCGTCGCGCTGGTGGCCGGCTACGCCATCGGCGGCGGCCACGTGCTGCACGTCATCTGCGACCTCACCATCGCCGCGGACAACGCCGTCTTCGGACAGACCGGCCCGATCGTCGGCAGCTTCGACGCCGGCTACGGCTCATCCTATCTCGCCCGCATCGTCGGCCAGAAGAAGGCGCGCGAAATCTGGTACCTGTGCCGCCAGTACAACGCCGCCGAAGCGCTCGACATGGGACTCGTCAACAAAGTCGTCCCGGTCGAACAGCTCGAGGCCGAAGGCGTGCAGTGGGCGCGCGAAATCCTCGAGAAGAGCCCGATCGCCATTCGCTTCCTGAAGGCCGCCATGAACGCCGACTGCGACGGCCAGACCGGCCTGCAGGTGCTGGCCGGCGACGCCACGATGCTCTACTACATGACCGAAGAAGGCAACGAAGGCCGCGACGCGTACAAGGCCAAGCGCAAGCCGAACTTCCGCAAGTTCCCGTGGCGGCCGTGAACGCATTCCGCCTCGACTGGCTCGCGGCGCAGGCGCAGGCCGCGCCGCGGGCCGTCGCCCTGATCACGCCGCAAGGCCGCTGGACGTACGCCGCACTCGACGCCGCCGTCGATGCGGCCTGCGCGCGCCTGGCTGCGCTCGGCCTGCGACAAGGCGACCGGGCAGCGCTGCACGGCCCGAACGACGGCGCCGCCGTGATCCTCGTGCACGCCTGCGCACGCATGGGCATCGTCGCCGCGCCGCTCAACACTCGCCTGGCCCCGGTCGAAGTCGGCGAACAAATGCGGGCAGCGCGCCCAGCACTGCTGATCTGCGAATCACCCGCCGTCGCTGCGGCGGCGCATCCGTTCGTCGAACGCTGCTTCACCCGCGCCGATTTCGACGCGCTCGCCCCGGCCGCGTTCACAGCGCCCCCGTTCGATGTCGAGCGCGACCAGGCCATCGTGTTCACGTCCGGCAGCGCCGGCGCGCCGAAAGGCGTGCGGCTCACCTTCGCCAATCACCTGTGGAGCGCCGTCGGCTCGGCCGCGCGCCTCGGCGCGTCGCCCGACGACCACTGGCTGAGCGTGCTGCCGCTCTTCCACGTCGGCGGACTGGCCGTGCTCTTTCGCGCCGCGCTATTCGGCTTCACGGTGACGCTGCTGCCGCGCTTTGATCCCGACGACGTCGGCGCCGCGCTGGTGCAAACGCAGCTCCCCGTCACGCTCGTCTCGCTCGTGCCGACGATGCTCAAGCGCCTGCTCGATCAAGGCTGGCAGGCGGCGCCCGCGCTGCGCTGCGTGCTGCTCGGCGGCGCAGCAGCGGACGAAACGCTGCTGGCGCGCGCGCGTGCCACCGGCGTGCCCGTCGCCGCCACGTACGGCATGACCGAAGCGGCATCACAGATCGCCACGCAGACGCTGCGCGATGCGCACGCCAAACCACTTTCCGTCGGCCGCCCGCTGGCCGGCACCCGCGTGCGCATCTGCGACGAACACGGCAACGACATGCCGGCCGGCGTCGTCGGCGAGATCGTCGTTTCCGGGCAGACAGTCATGCCCGGCTATTTTGAAAACCCCGAAGCCGACGTGCGTGCGCTGCGCCGCGGCGAGCTATGCACCGGCGACCTCGGCTATCGCGACGCCGACGGCGATCTGTTCGTGCTGCAGCGCCGATCAGATCTGATCATCAGCGGCGGCGAAAACGTGTATCCCGCCGAGGTCGAACGCGTCCTGCGCGCGCACCCATCCGTCGCCGACGCGCTCGTCGTCGGTGCGCCCGACGCCGAGTGGGGGCAGCGCGTCGCTGCTCTGCTCGTCCCGCATGCGAACGCAACGATCGACGTGGACGATGTCCTGCGCCACGCACGCTCGCAGCTCGCCGGCTACAAGCTGCCGCGCATCGTGCGCGTCGTGCATGCCCTGCCCCTGCTCTCCAACGGCAAGCTCGATCGCAAGGCGGCCGAGAGACAGGTGGTGCAGACGATTCACACTTCCTGATGACGCCGTATCACGTCCTGCACCACGGCCGCGGCCCGGCGCTGCTGCTGCTGCACGGCTTCACAGGCAGCAGCGAGAGCTGGACGCCGCTGCTGCCGGCGTTGAGCGAGCGCTTCCGCGTGCTGGCCGTCGATCTGCCGGGGCACGGCCGCACGAACGTCGGCGAAGACGTCGCGGCGTACGCCGTGCCGCGCGTCGTCGACGAACTCGTGCGCGTGCTCGACGAGCACGATGCGGCCACTGCGCATGTGCTGGGCTACTCGATGGGCGGCCGCATCGCGCTGGCGCTGGCCGCGCACGCCCCCGCGCGCGTGGAGCGACTGCTCCTCGAAAGCGCATCGCCCGGCCTGGCGACGGCCGCCGAACGCGCCGCGCGCGTCGCCGCCGACGAGGCGCTCGCCGACCGCATCGAAGTGCACGGGATCGAGGCATTCGTCGACGAATGGGAGCGACTGCCGTTGTTCGCCTCACAAGCGTCGCTGACGGAAGAAGTGCGGAGACGTGTGCGCGCGCAGCGCCTGCGCTGCGATCCGCACGGCCTCGCGCTCAGCCTGCGCGGCATGGGCACCGGCGCACAGCCGCCGCTGTGGGACGCGCTGCCGCACCTGCGCATGCCCGTTCATCTGCTCGTCGGTGGACGCGACGCCAAGTTCGTCGCCATCGCGCGTGACATGCAGCACGCCGTGCCGCACGCCGCGCTCACCATCTCCCCCGACGCCGGCCACACCGTGCACCTCGAAGACCCGGCGACATGGACGGCCGTCGTCACCGCGTATTCCGCAGAAGCCGAGTCTGCGCTTTAATCGTGCGCTATGGCCAAAATCACCGGGATACAAACGATTCGCACGCGCGCCAACGGCACGTGGCTGTTCGTCAAAGTGCTGACCGATCAGCCGGGGCTCTACGGCATCGGTTCCGTCAACGACCACTTTCGCACGCCGGTCATGCAGGCGGCTGTCGAAAATCTGACGCCGCGTCTGATCGGCCGCGACACCGGCCGCATCGAAGACACGTGGCGCTCGCTGCATTTCAGCGGCTACTGGCGCAACGACGCAGTAGGCAACACCGTGCAAGGCGGCATCGACATGGCGCTGTGGGACATCCTCGGCAAGGAAGCGGGCATGCCCGTCTACCGACTGCTCGGCGGCAAGGTGCGCAGCGCCGTGCTCGCCTACGCCCATGCCGCCGGCAACGACTTGATCGAGCTCGAAGACGACGTGCGCCGCTACATGGCCGAGGGCTACAGCGTGATCCGCTGCCAGCTCGGCCCGTACGGCGGCGGCGGCTTTTTGAAGGGCGCGGCCGCCGGCTTCCCGCAGAATCACTGGCCGCAGGAAGCGGCATTCGACGACGAGGCGTATCTCGACGCGCTGCCGCGCATGTTCGAACATCTGCGCGACAAGATCGGGTTCGAGCCGAAGCTCACCCACGACGTGCATGAACACCTGATGCCGCACAACGCCGTGCACCTGGCGAAGCGGCTCGAACCGTATCGCTTGTTCTTCCTCGAAGATCTGCTGGCGCCCGAACAGGTCGGCTGGTACCGCCAGGTGCGCCAGGCCTGCGTCACTCCGCAGGCGATGGGCGAGCTGTTCACCAATCCGCACGAGTACATGCCGCTGCTCAGCGAACGGCTGATCGACTTCGTGCGCGTGCGCGTGTCGAAGGGCGGCGGCATCACGCACTGCCGCAAAATCGCCGCGGTGTGCGAGATGTTCGGCGTGCGCACCGCATGGCAGGAAGGCGGCGACAACGACCCAGTCAACCAGATGGCCGCAGTGCATCTCGACCTGGCCAGCCCGTCGTTCGGCGTACAAGAAGAGAATCACTTCTCGCCCGAGGAATACGACGTGTTCCCGGGCCACGCCCGACTCGAAGGCGGCTATCTGTACGCCAACGACGCCCCCGGCCTCGGCCTCGACATCGACGAAGCCAAAGCCCGCGCACTGCTGAATCCGGACCTCGCGTCCCGCAGCTACCTGTATCCCGAAGACCGCCGCCGCGACGGCGAGCTGGTGGCGCCGTAGCGGACGGGGTAGCCGCCATTCGGCGCGGCTTGCTCCAAACAGTCGACAGCAGACGGCCGTCTGCCGTCGGCGGTCTGCCGGGGTGCATCCGCCGTTTGGGGCGGCTTGCCTACGCCTCACCCCCTGACCCCCTCTCCCCCTCAATTTCGCGCAGCTCGTCGCGGATCGACGCTCGAGCAAGCGCGCGAAATTTCGGCGAAGAGGGGGAGCGTGGCGGGAATTTCCCCCTCTTCGCCGAGATTTCGCGCGCTTATCAGTCATTTGCTCGACAAAAACGTAAGCGAAATCGAGGG
>JBIIIA010000161.1:0-7180 GCA_044235195.1 Thermoflexales bacterium | reverse complement strand
GCTTTCTGTTGCAGCGCTGCCAGTTCAGCTTCTGCCACGGCGCGCTTTTTGGCGGCTTCCGCCTCGGCGTCGCGGACTTCCTGGGCGATGGCGTCGCGGCGTCGTTCCAGCGCAGCGATCGCCAGCCGGGCAGCGACGGCGTCCATCGCGCCGAGTTCGGCGACGGTGGCTTTGAGTGCATCACGCTCCTGCATCGTGCGCTGCAGTTCGTCCTTGATTTGATTGACGCGGAAGATGTCGGAGATGGGCATGGTGGATTGTTCGATGAAGCGCAGTCGTCGTGCTTCGCACAAGTTGTGTATCTTGTGCAATCGTAGGCATTCTATCTTTCACTACAATATTTGCGCGCAACTTCCGAAGAATAGTTCTATGAAAGCATCCGAGTGCCGCCTCCTCGACCTGCTCGATCGCACGTCTCAATTCGTTATTCCAATCTACCAGCGCACTTACTCGTGGACCGAACGGGAATGTCGCCAGTTGTGGGACGACGTGCTGCGCTGCGGCCGCGATGAGCGCGTCGTCGTGCATTTCGTCGGATCGATCGTCTACATCGAGAGCGGCTTGTCGCAGGTTTCCGTCCGTCAGCCGTACCTGGTGATCGATGGTCAGCAACGCCTGACGACGGCGTCTCTGCTGCTCGCCGCACTGGCGCGCGCGCTCGGTGACGAGGCGCCGCTCGATGGCTTCACGCACAGAAAAATACGTCACAAGTATCTGATCGACCCGGACGAGGCCGGCGACCGGCGCTATAAGCTGTTGCTCTCGCAGACCGATAGAGAATCGTTGACGGCTGTCGTCGACGAACGTGAGCTTCCGGCGGAATTCTCACATCGCGTCGTCCAAAACCATCGCTTTTTTCAGCAATGGATCGCGCAGGTCGAGGATAAGGCTGTCATCTGCCGTGGGCTCACCAAGCTCGTCGTGGTGGACATCGCGTTGAATCGTGACACGGACAACCCTCAGCTTATCTTTGAAAGCATGAATTCGACTGGCCGCGAACTCAGTCAGGCTGACTTGGTTCGCAACTATGTGCTGATGGGTATCGAGCCTGCGCTGCAGACGCGTTTGTATGAGGAGTTTTGGCGTCCGATGGAGGTCGAATTCGGACAGTCGGCATACGGTGAGTCGTTCGACGCGTTCATGCGTCATTATCTGACGATGCGCACCGGCGAGATACCGAATATCGGCAACGTGTATGAAGCATTCAAGCGCCATGCGCGGGACTCACGTAAGGAAAAATCGCCGGCGGAGCACATCGAAGCCTTGGTGCGTGAACTGCGGCGTTTCGCTCGGTTCTACTGCGCCATGGTGCTAGGACGGGAACGCGATCGCGACCTGCTTCTCGCGTTCGAGGATTTGTGCGAGCTACGCGTCGATGTAGCGTGGCCGCTGCTGCTCGGGATGTACGATGCTTATGAACGAAAAGGTCTGTCGCATGCCGACTTCCTGAAGGCGGTGCGGTTGGTCGAATCTTATATGCTGCGCCGCATCGTATGCGGTATTCCTGCGCAGGGCAGCAACAAGCTCTTCGCCGAACTTGTGCGCCAGATGACCACCGAGCGCCATCTCGAGGGATTGCAGGCACGCTTCCTGTCGATGCAGGGTGCCCGACGCTTTCCGCGAGACGAGGAGTTTCAACGTGCGTTGTTCGAGCGTGATCTGTACAACCTGCGCATTCGCAGCTATTTCCTGCGCCGCCTCGAAAATCATGACCGCAAGGAGCGCGTGTCCGTCGAGGACTACACCATCGAGCACATTCTTCCGCAGAACGAGAATCTCAGTCGCAGCTGGCGAAGCGATCTCGGTCCGAATTGGAAGGAGATTCAGGCGAAGTACCTGCATACGCTCGGCAACCTTACGCTGACCGGATACAACTCCGAGTACAGCGATCGCACCTTTGCTGCCAAGCGCGACATGAAGGGGGGCTTCGCTGACAGCCCGCTGAACCTGAACAAGGGTCTCGCAAAAATCGACGTATGGAACGAAGACGCCATAGTCAGGCGCGTTGGTCGGCTAGCGTCGATCGCGCTGCAGGCATGGCCTGCACCGGAGCTGGACGCTGCCGTTGTGGAGACATATCGTACTAAGGGTGATCGGCCCAATGCCTATAGCCTCGAAGATCATCCTCACCTGTCGAAGTCTGCGATTCGTGATCTGTTCGATGCCTTACGCCGTGAAGTGCTTGCCCTCGACCCATCGGTGACGGAAGAGGTTCTGAAGCGCTACATCGCGTACAAGTTCGACACGAACTTCGTCGACGTCGTGCCGCAGGCGTGGAGACTGCGGCTGGAGCTGAACATGCCGTTCCATGAAATTCACGACCCGCGCGGCATCTGTGAGGATGTGTCGGGCAAGGGGCACTTGGGCAACGGCGACGTCGAGCTGTCGTTTGCGTCGCGAGAAGATTTGCCCTATGTGATGGGGCTAGTGCGACAGTCCTTCGAGCGCCAGCTCTAGCCCCGGACGAAACCAGGATTCGTTTACGGCCCCGTCACCGGCGCGCCTGACGCGTCACCGTTGACGAGCACGTACGCCGCCGACATCCACGCCAGCGCGCCGCGCGCCGTGCGCACCTGCCACCAGCGCCGGTCGGCGCTGCGGCCGACGATCGGCAGCGACTGCAGCTGTCTCACTGTGGCGATCACCCGGTACTCGGTGCCCGGCCCGCTGCGCAGGTTGACGTAGTCGCCGCGCGGCACTACCGCGCGCGCGCTGGTGTCCTTCGGCGCCTGCGCCGCCTGTGGCGTGGCCGTGCGCGCCGGCGTGCCGATCACCGCCAGCGTCGGCGCTGCACCCTGCGGCGTCGGCGTCGGCGTCATCGGCGGCGCGTCCACCACAGTGACGATGTCGGCCTTGACCCAGCCGCGTCGCTCGGTCTTCGGCAGCTGAATGTTCAGCCACTCGCCGTCCAGGCTGCGGCCGAGGATCGGCGCACTCTGCCCGCCCACCAGCCGCCCGATCTGGCGATGATCGACGCCCGGCCCGCTGCGCACGTTCACGATGTCGCCCTTGGCCACCGTCATCGTCGGCGTGAACGTCTCGACGCTGAAGACCGACGCCAGCCGCGACGACGCCGAGTTCGAGAGCAGCTCGGCCGCCACGATCGACACCGACGGCGCCTCGAGCGGCATGTTCGCCACTTCCGTCGTGGTGATCAGAATCGTCGGCGGCAGGTCGAGCGCTGTCGCGTTCGGCGCGGCGTTCGCCTGAATCTCCGTGCTGCCGCTGGCCTGCAGCGATTTGGCGTAGTAGCAGGTGTTGAAGTCGGCGCCGACGACGACCGTGTAGCGCGGCCCGTCCTCGCGCGGATCGTTCGTGACATTCTTCGGGTCGATGTCGAAGGTGCGCTGCAGCAGCGGCAGCGCGCTGCCCTTGCGCGTGGTGTTGTGGTCGATCACCGCCGAGCGGGCATACGGCTTGTCGGCCTGCTGTACGTCGGTCACCACGAACCCGACTTCCTTGAGGCGGTCGGTGGCGGCGGCGATGAATCCCGGGTCGTTCGTCCCGTTCAGCACGGTGACGGGAATGCCGTCGCTGGTGCGCTGATTCAGCGCCACGTTGAGCGCCTTCTCGATGTACTGCGTGCGGTTGAGGTTCGGATCGGGCGCGCCCGGCAGCGCCGCGCCGTTGGCGTCGTAGCCCACCAGGTAGCGGCTGCGCACCAGCGTGTCGCCCAGATTGTCGATCATGCCGGCAAAACGCAGCACGGTCTCGACGGTCATGTCGGTTTGCACGTCGTCCTTAAGCTTGGCGTACAGCTGCGTCAGGCGGCCGAGCGATCCCACCGAGCGCGCCTTGGCCAGCAGCGCGCGCACCATGCGCTGCTCGCGCCGGCCGCGGTCGACGTCGCCGCCCGGCACGCCGTAGCGCGCGCGCACGAAGGCCAGCGCCTCCAGCCCGTTCAGCGAATACACGCCCGGCTTCGGAATTTCGATGACTGTGCGCGGCACTTTGCTGCCGACCGGCCACACTTCCCCGGTGAACGTGTCCTTGTAGGCCGTGCGCACGATGTAGGCGTCGCCCATGTAATACGGGTCGCGCGGAAAGGCGTGCTTGAGCGGGCAGGTGGCGATGACGTCCACGCCGCCCAGCGCGTCGACGGCGTGCACCAGCCCGGTGAAATTCACCATGGCGTAGTTCGACACGTCGATGCCGAAGTTGTAGCGGATGGTCTGCCGAAAAAGGTCGAAGCCGCCCGCAGCGAACGCGGTGTTCACCTTGTAGAAGCCGACGCCCGGAATCTGCACACGCGTGTCGCGCGGAATCGACAACAGGCTCACCGCCGGGATGTCGGTGTTGATGCTGGCGATGATGATGACGTCGGTGTTGTTGAAATTCTTGTCCGGGCGCTTGTCGACGCCCAGCAGCGCGATGTTGATCGTGCCCGGCGGCAGCTTGACCACCGGGGCCGGCCCGGGCGGTGGCACGGGCGTGGCGTCCTGCCTCTGCGGGGCGGGCGCCGCCGCTTTCGGCGCAGACGCATGCACCGTCATCGGCGCTGCACACAGGCTGGCCGCGAGCGCGGCGGCGATCAAACGGTTTCTGCTGGCGTTTTTCATAAGCACGAAAGAAAACTATAGCACCGGCGGCGCTGGTCTATTCTATGCGTTTTCTATTCGTCTATGCGGTTTCTGTCAACAAAAATCGGTCGGAATCGGTGAAAAAACAGCCGTTCGGCGCACGACTAAAGTAGCACTGCTCGGGGAAATCTCGGAGATGGTGGAGAGTGATAGTGGAGAGTGATAGTGGAGAGTGATAGTGATAGTGATAGTGATAGTGATAGTAGCGAGCAACTATCCACTATCACTATCCACTATCACTCTCCCACTACCCCGCCAGCGGCGCGTAGCGTTCGCGCACGTACTGCGAGAGCATGCGGCGCGTGCTGAACTGCGGCGCGATGGTGGCGATGGCGTACTTGCAGCGCGTCAGCCATTCGGCCGAGATGTCGTTTTCGTCGACGTCGTAGTAGAGCGGGATCAGCTCGTTCTCGAGCACGCCGAAGAGCGATTCGTGGTCGACGGCGTCCTGTTCGTCGGGGTTGTCGTACTCGGCGTTGGTGCCGATGGCCCAGCCGTTGCGGCCGTCGCACGCTTCACGCCACCAGCCGTCGAGGATCGACAGGTTCAGGCCGCCGTTGAGCGCCGCCTTCATGCCACTGGTGCCGCTGGCTTCGTACGGGCGGCGCGGGGTGTTCAGCCACACGTCCACGCCCTGCACCAGGAAGCGCGCCACGTTCATGTCGTAGTCCTCGATGAACACCAGGCGGCCGGCCGACGTGGCGTTCTTGATGTTGCGATACAGATCCTGGATCAGTCGTTTGCCGGGTTCGTCGCCCGGGTGCGCCTTGCCGGCGAACAGGATCTGCAGCGGGCGGCCGGGCGTGTTCGCCAGCTTCCACAGGCGTTCGATGTCGCGCATGACGAGGCTGGCGCGCTTGTAGGTGGCGAAGCGGCGCGCGAAGCCGATCGTCAGCATGTTCGGGTCGATCAGCACGCCGGATGCCACGGTCTGCACCGGGTGCTGCGTGTGGGTGATCCACTTGTTGCGTGCGCGGTCGCGCATGAAC
Organism: Thermoflexales bacterium; assembly: GCA_044235195.1. GTDB lineage: Bacteria > Chloroflexota > Anaerolineae > J036 > Brachytrichaceae > CANJQH01. Next base: position 1,611 of record JBIIIA010000161.1, on the reverse strand, counting down.
GCCGCCAGGTTGCGCTTGAGGTGCTTTTTGACGTCCCAGAATTCCTGATTGGGGATGTCCATGACGTGGCGCCACATGGCGGCGTCGTCGATGTGATGCACCCATTCTTGGCCGAGGTATTTGTCGAACAGCGCGCGCATGCGGCGCGCCAGCCAAGTCTGTGTGTGGATGCCGTTGGTGACGTGCCCGATGGGCGTCGCCTCACCGGGGTACATCCATTGCCACATCTCGCGGGCGACGGCGCCGTGCAGTTCGCTCACGCCGTTGGCTTTGGTGCTCATGCGCAGCGCCAGCGGCGTCATGCCGAACTGGCCCTGATCGTTGCCGAGGGCGAGGAATTCGTCGCGCGTGAGGCCGAGCTGGGCCCAGAAGCCGTCGAGATGGCGGTCGATCTGCCAGTGCGGGAATTTGTCGTTGCCGGCCGGCACAGGGGTGTGCGTGGTGAAGACGGTGTTGGCGGCGACGATGCGGCGGGCTTCGTCGAAGCTCCGGCCGGCGGCGACGAGCACGCGGGCGCGCTCGAGCGTGCCGAAGGCGGGATGGCCTTCGTTCATGTGCCACACGGCCGGGGTGATGCCCAGCTGCGCCAGCGCGCGCACGCCGCCGATGCCGAGCAGCAGCTCCTGGTCGATGCGGGTGTCCGGGTCGGGGGAATACAGCCGCTGCGTCAGGCTGCGATCGTTCGACGCATTCACCGGCAGGTCGGAGTCGAGCAGGTAGAGCGGCACGCGTCCGATCTGCGCCTTCCACACGTTGAGGTGCACCTGGCGCCCGGGCAGGTCGACGACGACGTCCAGCGGTGCGCCGGCGGCGTCGGCCATCTGGGTCAGCGGCAGCTGCTCGAAGTCGATGGTGTCGTACTGCGCTTCCTGCCAGCCGTCCTCGGTGATGCGCTGGCGGAAGTAACCCTGCAGATACAGAAAGCCCACGCCGAGGAAGGGCAGGCCCATGTCGCTGGCCTCCTTCATGTGGTCGCCGGCCAGCACGCCGAGGCCGCCGGCGTACATCGGCAGGCACTCGTGCAGGCCGAATTCGAAGGAAAAGTAGGCGACCGGCCCCTTGTGCGGCTCCCACGCCTGCGCGTACTGTTCGAACCAGGTGCGCGTGCGCTTGCCGTTCGGCTTGGTGCTCATGTACGCATCGAAGGCGGCGACGACGCCGTCGTAGATCGCCAGGAATCGCTTGTCGCGCGAGGCCACGCTCAGGCGCTTGCGATGAACCTGGCGCAGCAGCTTGACGGGGTTGTGTTCGACCTGCTCCCACAGCGTCCGATCGAGGTAACGAAACATGCGCTGCGCTTCCGGCTGCCACGTCCACCACAGGTTGTACGCCAGGCGGCCCAGCTGCGCGATGCGGCGGGGCAGCATGCTGGCGAGAGATTCGACGACGTCTGACACTTTCTCCTCCTCAATGATTGCGTCTTCGGCGGCTGATCGTTTCATAAACCGTTTAACCAGCCCAAGTCGTCTTATGCTACGTACCGCACCGTGTTTGCACAATCGAACAAACGTTCTGTCAAGTTTTCCGACGGGGACTATAATTCGGCCCATCATGAAACTGGCCGTTGCTGCAGATCATGGCGGATTTCCGCTCAAGAAGCCGGTGATCGAC
>JBIIIA010000160.1:0-7198 GCA_044235195.1 Thermoflexales bacterium | reverse complement strand
GGACGGCAGACGGCGGTCTGTGGTCTGCCGTCTGCCGTCCATCGTCCGTCGTCCGTCGGAACTCACACCGCGCCGAAGGTCATTCCCTGCTGAATGAGCCAGCGCCGATAGGCGATCGCCGTGCGGTCGCTCTTGAGATGCAGTTCGGCCTGCAGGTCGAGCGGCAGCAGCTCGGGGCGCTGCGAGCGCAGGATCGGCGCGTCCTGGCCGAAGATGGTGTCCTGGAAAGTCACGAGATCCTCGGCCGGCGAATCGTGCATGTAGTTCTCGGCCATGATCATGTACGCGGTCGTGTCGACGAGGTCGTGCGGCGTGACGAACATGATGATCGACAACGTCTGCGTCGGCGAGTCCTTGCGCAGGTAGGCCGTGAGCGGGCGCAGCGCTTTGTAGGTGTACGCCACTTCGGCAGGCTGGCCGTCTCCGTAGCCGTTGGGCTGGAAGACGCGCACGTTGCGGGAGACGACGCCTTCGTCGGTGATCTCGGCTTCGTAGTCGCTGATCTCCGGGCGATCCTTTACGCCGAGGTAGCCGCCGTGCACGAATGGGAAATGCGCCACGTCGAGGAAGTTCTCCACCACGCGCGGGGCGCTGGCTTGCACGTGATATGGGCCGCTCGGCACTTTGCGGAAGGCATCGTCGAACCACTCTTCGAAGATCGGCACGTCTTTGGCCGGCGTGCCGAGGCACACCCACACGTAGCCGTATGCCGCGCGGCAGTGATACGTGACGGCCACCGCCTTCGACGGCGCAGCCTGCTCCGGATGCGCCGGGATGTGCACGCACTTGCCGGTTTCGTCGTACTGCCAGCCATGGTACGGGCAGGCCAGCCGCCCGTCGCAGATGCTGCCGAGCGACAGCCGCGTCCCGCGGTGGACGCACAGATCACGCCACGCGCGCGGCCCGTCGGGCGATTGCCAGACGACGATGTCTTCGCCCAGCAGCCGCGTGCCGAGCACCGGCGTGCTCGCGAGTTGTTCCGTCGTGGCGACGACGTGCCAGTCGTCGAGGAGTAGTTTGTCCTGAATCATTGCAGCATCCTTTGTGGCCGTCGGCCGTCCGCTGTCGGCCGTCCGCCGTCCGCGGCCGACCGATCGTACACTATCGCGCATGCCCGCCTGGCTTCCGATTCCCTTTCTCATCGCTTGTGTGATTTTTCTGCTGCGTGCGGAGACGGCGCGCCCGCGCGATATGCGCGGCGTTCGTCTGTGGAAGCCGGCGGCCACGGCCATGGCGATCGCCACGGCGCTGCTCGCGCTGCCGCAGGCGCGTTCGGTCGTCTACGTCGTCCTCGTCGCGATCGGGCTGATCGCCTGTCTGGTCGGCGACGTCTTCCTCATCGACGGTGAGCGGCCGGAGATGTTCGCGCGCGGCCTGGCGGCGTTTCTGATCGGCCACCTGATTTTCATCGGCGCGTTCACGGCTGTGCAGCAGTCGAACCTGTCCGCGACGACGATCGAACGGGAGCTGGCGGTCGGGGCGGTGCTCGCGGTGCTGGTGGCGCTGTTGTATCTCTACATGCGCGAAGGCATGGGCGAGATGCGCGGCCCGGTGCTGGTCTACATGGTCGTGATCGCACTGATGGTGCATCGCGCCGTCGCCGGCCTCGATCTGGCACAGCCGCTGCCGTCGCAGGGGGCGCTGGCGGCCGGCGGGGCGCTGCTCTTTCTCGTGAGCGACGCCATCCTCGCGCTCAATCGCTTCGTGTTTCCGTCGGATCCGATCGATCAAGCTGGCCCGGCCGCGGCGTCGAGCGACGGCCGCGACCGGGTCTGGGTGCTCACCACGTACTACGCGGCGATCGCGATGATCGCGGCGTCGTGCGCGCTTTGAACGCCGCGTCGTGCGCTACTTGTTGAATTCCGTCTCGAAGTACGCCAGCAGCGCGTCGATCTCTTCCGCCTTGAGCGTCTGGCCGAAGTTCTGCGGCATGACGCCGTCCGGGTAGCCTTCGGGGACGAATGCGCCGGGCTTGACGATGGATTCGTGCAGGTAATCCTTCGCTGAGACGCCGGGCTTGCGCGTGGCGGCGATCTTCCAGATGCCGTGCATCGACGGTCCGACGATCTTCTCGCCTTCCTTGATGCCGTGGCAGGTGTTGCAGGCGGCGCGCGCAAAGACCTGCTTGCCGAGCTCCGCGCCGGCCAGCTTCGATTCGTCGACGGTGGGCTTGGGCTCGATCTTCGTCAGCGGCACCTCGGCTTGCGGGCTGCCCCGGCCGGGGATGGTGATGCCCAGCGACAAGCCGAGCACGACCACGGCCAGGAAGGCGGCCAGGCCGGTGAAGATCAGCTGCTCCGGCCGCAGCGGTTCGTCGGGGGCCTGCGGGCGCGCCGGCGCGCCGAGCACCGGCTCCGGGCTGCGCAGGCCGAGGATGATCAGCACGATGCCGCCGAAGAACAGCACGGCCGTGACGAGCAGTGCGATGGTGGGTCCGAGTTGTGATTCCATGAATTCACCTACTGAATGCCGGGCTTACCAGGGCTTGAAGCCGGGCGATGTGCTCTGAATCTGCGAGATCTGCACCACCAGCTGCGGGCCGTAGGAAATGACGATCAGCGCGACGGTCGCCGCCAGCCACGGGCGCCAGCGATCGAGCCAGGCCGGCGCCGGCTGGGTCTCCAGCGATTCGGCGACGGGCATGGTGATGGCGCTCTCCAGCACCTTCTTCGAGGCGACGGTGCCGACCATGTTGATCAGCCACAGCAGGCCGCTCACTACGAGGATGACGCCGCCGATGGCCTCTTCCGTGATGAAGAGCCCCATCTCCGGCGTGATGTATCCCGAGGCGGCCAGCGCGGTGCGGCGCGGCAGCTGGAAGCGCAGGCCGAGGATGTGCAGCGCGTTCGACATCAGCGCCATGCCGATGAACCACGTCCACGCCTGCGCCACGCCCATCCTGCGGCTGAACAGCTGCTTGCCGGTGATCATCGGAATCAGCCAGTAGCTGATGCCGATGAAGCTCAGCGCCGTGGCGGTGCCGACGGTGAGGTGGAAGTGGCCCGGGATCCAGACCGTGTTGTGCACGGCCAGGTTCAGGCTGTACGATGCGTTCGTCAGGCCGCTGATGCCGCCGAAGGCGAACAGGATCATGGCGAAGTTCTGCGCGGCGTACGACGGATCGCCCCACGGTAGTTTGCGAATCCAGCCGAGCAGCCCGGTGCCACCACGCGCGCGGCCGCCGATTTCGAGCGACGCCGCCACGTTGAAGGCGGTCAGCACGCTGGGGAAGAAGACCGAGTACGTCAGCACCGCGTGCAGATACTTCCAGCCCACCGGCACGCCGGGGTCGACGTACTGATGATGAAAGCCGAGCGGCGTGCTGAGGATGAGGAACAGGAAGAACGCCAGGCGGGCGAGCGGCTCGCTGAAGATTTTGCCGCCGGCCTGTTTGGGCATCATGCCGTACCAGCTGACGTAGGCCGGGAGCAGCCAGAAGTACACCAGCGGGTGGCCGGTGAACCAGAAGAACGTGCGCGCCAGCTGCGGGTCGATGCCCTCGACGAGCCCGAGCGACCACGGGATCAGCATGGTGAGCATTTCGACGGCCAGGCCGAGCGTGCAGATCTGCCAGAGCACCATGGTGACGAGCGAACCGAGCGCGATCAGCGGCGTGCGCGCGCTCGGATGATCCTTGCGCCACGAGCGCCATGTGGCGATCAGCGCCCAGCCCGTCACCCACGAACCGACGACGACGAGCGTCAATCCGATGTAGAACGTGGGTGCGGCTTTGAGCGGCGGATAGAACGTGAACAGCACGGTGGCTTCGTTGAGCAGCAGCGGCACCGCGGCCATCAGCAGGCCGACGAGCATGACGACGAAGCCGACCACGTTCAGCATCGGAGCGGCGGGTTCGCGTTCGAGCACGTGGCTGGTGGCGAAATTCAGAAACCCGGTGATGAAGAAGGTGGTGAAAACCAGCGCGTTCAACACGCCGTGCAGCGTCAGGCCCTGGTAATAGGACTGCACGCCGACGTTGGCGAGCTGCGGATAGAGATCGAGGCCGGCGTGGTCGAGAACCTGGAAGAGGCCGAGCAGGCCGCCGACGCCGAGCGCGGCGATCGCGGCGATCATATGCCACCCGGTGTATTTGGCGATTCGTGGAAGTTTCATGGTGGGTTAGGGAAGACCGAATGCCAGCATGACGGCCAGCAGTACGATCCCGAGATAGGCGTTGGAGAACTTGAACAGCGACATGGCGCTGCGCGCGTTCGGCGCCCGCAGGAGCTTGATCGTTTCGACGACGAGCCACGCCGTCGACGGCGCGGCGAATACGGCGTACAGCGCGGCGTGCGGCGCGAAGGCGACCAGCCCGGCGCCGGCGACGGCGGTGAACACGGTGTGCAGCGCCACCCAGCGCGCCGCCGTCGGCACGTCGACGCGCGCCGGCAGCATCGGGAAGCCGGCGGCGATGTAGTCGCTGCGATGGACGATCGCCAGCGACCAGAAGTGCACCGGCGTCCATGTGAATACCAGCAGGCTCAGCAGCAGCACCGCCGGGTGGTCCCACGCGCCGGCGGCGGCGCCTCCGCTGATGACGGCGGCGCTGCCGGCCGCCCCGCCGATGACGATGTTCAGCACGCTGCGCGGCTTGAGCCACAGCGTGTAGATCGCCACGTAAATGAATGCGCCGAGGGCGACCCAGACGGCCTGCGCCGTGCTGTTCCACAGCGAGAGCGTCGTCGCGCCGATGATCAGCCCGAGCCCGATGGCGAGCACGCCGCCTGGCCGCGTGAAGCGGCTCATCGGCAGCGGGCGTTTGTTCGTGCGGCGCATCAGTGCGTCACGGTCACGCTCGATGTACTCGTTCACCGCCGAGGACCCGGCGGCGGCCAGCGTGCCGGCGATGATCAGGTTCAGCATGCTCATCGCATCCGGCGCCGCGCCGACGGCCAGCGCGCCGGCGATCGAAGAGAACACCAGCAGCGCCACGACGCGCAGCTTGAACAGCTCGACGAGCATGCTCAGGAAGGCGCCGACGCGCTCGCGCACGCGCGGCAAGGGAACCGCAGTGGTGACGTTCATGGCTCGACGATGACCTCGCCGTACATCGTGTGGTGGGCGATGCCGCAGTATTCGTGGCAGATGAACTTATAGGTGCCCGGCTTGTCGAACGTGGCGCTCAGGCGCGAAACCTGGCCGGGGATCACCATCATGTTCACGTTGGTGCCCACCAGCTTGACGCCGTGGATGACGTCCTGGCTGGTGAAAAAGAACGTCACCTTGTCGCCGGCCTTGACGCGAATTTCCTTCGGTTCGAACTGCCACGTGCGCGCCAGCACGCGCGCTTCGAGATGCTGCGGTGCGAGCTCGCGCACGCCCGGCTCCCCGAACAGCGTCGCTCCCGGCGTCGCCACCAGCTTCGGGTCGATCCTGGCCACCGGCGCCGGCAGCTGAATGCCGATGACGAACGCGCTGGTGGTCACCGCGGCGGCGAAAATGACCAGCATGGCGACGGCGAAGCCGAGCCACGCCTTTTCGTAGCGGTCGATGTGAATGCCGCTCGATGTGCTTTCGTGTGTCTCTGCCGGAACGCTGCCTGGAACTGTGCTCATTGCGTGACTCCTCGCGACAGCAGCGTGGCGTACGCGCTGCCCCACAATACGGCGATCAGCAGCACGTATATGACGAGCAGGGCGACGGCGCCCTGCGGAGACTGGTATTGCTTCATCTGTCTCGTCCTCCTGTTTGGCCTGGGTTTGGGTTGGTTGAAATGGGTTGGGTCGATCGACACATCGTTTACAGCGAGAGTGCGGCGTGTAGATCGTCGGCGATCTGTTCCTTCGGCATGCCGTAGGGCAGAATCAGACGAAGTCGACCTTTCGCGTCCAGCACGAGCAGGCTGGCGGTGTGTTCCATGGAATAGGCCTCGCCGTCGTCGGAGCGTGCGTAGTGCACGCCGAAGCGCGAGGCGGCGTCGGCGACCTGCGTTTCGCTGCCGCTGAGGCCGACGAAGCGCGGGTCGAAGATGTGGACGTAGCGCGCCATGTGGGCGGCGTCGTCGCGTCGCGGGTCGACGGTGACCATGACGACTTGCACGTCGTCGCCGGCCGTGCCCATGCTTCGCACCGCCTTCGCTAGGTCGGAGAGCGTCGTCGGGCAGACGTCGGGGCATTGGGTGTAGCCGAAGTAGAAGATCGTGGGCTTGCCGCGAAACTGTTCGATCGTCACCGGGCCGGCTTCTGACTGAAAGGTGAGGCCGGAGATCGGCTCGCCGGCGTCCAGTGTCATGCCATGGAAAGAGGGCGTGCGCGCGGCGCGCAGCCATGCGAAGGTGCTCAGCGCGGCCAGCAGCGCGCAGGCGGCGAGCGCCACGGGCAGCGCTCGGCGCGCGGCGGCGGGGCCGGATGGGGGAATGGCGGCGCTGGTGTTCATGGTCAGGTCGGGTAGCACAAGAAGAGGTGTGCCGCTTCGTACGCGTAGCGCGCCATTCCCGTGCTGTTGCGCGCTTCGTCCAGGAGCAGCGTGAGATCGCGCGTGAGCACGTCGGGCGAGGGCTGCGGCATGCGATACTCGGCGCGGCGGATGCCCCAGCCGTCGACGAGGATGAGGGCGGGTTCGAGCGTGGCGTCGTCGTAGAAGACGCCGAACCCGGCGCCGGCCGTGCGCTTGAGCGCGGCGGCGTCGCCGCTCAGCACGTGCCATTCGCGGCCGGGCTGCGCGGGGGGCGCGGGCGGGGCGGCGGCAGTGGCGCCGTCGACGCGCACGGTGACGAAGGCGATCGGCGGCTCGGCCGGCTGTGCGGCGAGGCGGGCGTACGTTTCGCGGACGGCGGCCTGCTGCGCGGCGCAGGCGCCGATGCAGTCGGCGTCGGCGAACGAATACAGCACCATGCGGCCGCGCAGCGACTCACTGGTGACCGGGCGGCCGTTCGCATCGGTGAACGCGAAGCCGGGGGCGATCGTGCTGCGCGGCAGCACGGTGATCGGCCGGAAAACAGCGAAGCCTACGATCGCGGCGGTCAGCACGGCCAGCGAAGCGTAGAAAACTCGCAGTGCGATGCGTCCCGTCAGCTTCATGATGCTGGCGAAACTTTAGGCGTCGCACAGGGAGGACTCCTCCCCATTTCCGCTAGTCGGTGACCTGTCTAGTTGGGTAGGGAAATCCTGGAGCGTCCAGATATCGAATGAACAAACCGCGAATCACGGCATCACCCGCCGCCCTTCGGGCGGCGGGTGTTGCCGTGATTCGCGGGCTC
>JBIIIA010000159.1:0-7203 GCA_044235195.1 Thermoflexales bacterium | reverse complement strand
AGCGATTTGCATGCGGCCATCGGCATCGAGCAGCTGCGTCGATTGGAGGACTTCACGCGGCGTCGCCGGGCGAACGCCGCTTTTCTGAATGCGCGGATCGATCACGCGTCGATCGAGGCGCCCGGGCAGGTGATCGAGGCCTGCGCTTGTTGTGCGACGCCGGCGGCTGGCCATGTCTGGCATCAGTACACCATTCGCGTGCGCGACGGGCGCCGCGACGAATTCGTGCAGCGGTTGATGGAAGCGGGCGTCGGGACGGGCGTGTTTTATCCGGTGCCGGTGCATCGCCAGGTGCACATCGTCGAACGCGGGCTGGGCGGCGCGTCGCTGCCGCAGGCGGAGCGCGCCGCTCGCGAAGTGCTTTCGCTGCCGGTGCACCCGGCGCTGAGCGAAAGTGATCTGCACCGGATCGTCGCGGCGGTGAACGCACTATGAACTCGCTGCGTGTGGCGCTCGTCGGCGCCGGTGCGATGGGGCGCAACCACGCCCGTGTCTGGTCGGATATGCCGGGGATCGAACTGGTCGCAGTCGCCGACGTGTCGTTCGAGGCGGCGCGTGCCACGGCGCTGCGCCATGCGGCGCGGCCGTACGACGAGTACCGGCGTATGTTCGACGAGCAGCGGCCGGATGTGATTTCGATCGCGACTCCGACGAGCGAGCATCTTTCCGTGGCGCGCGAGGCGGCGCGGCGCGGCATTTCCATGCTGATCGAAAAGCCGATCGCCGACACGCGGGAAGCGGCGCAGCAGATCATCGATCTCGTCGCGGCGGCGCCGGGGCGGCCGGTGCTCGCCGTGGGACATATCGAGCGCTACAACCCGGCGGTGCTCGTGCTGAAGGATCGCATCGTGCGCGGCGAACTCGGGCGCATCTTTCAGCTCGAGGCGCGAAGGCATGGCCCGTTCCCGGCGCGCGTGCGCGACGTCGGCGTGGTGATCGATCTGGCGGTGCACGATCTCGATGTGCTGCGCTACGTGAGCGGCGTCGAGCCGGTGCGCGTGTTCGCCGAGACGGAGCGCCGCATTCACACGGAGCACGAAGACCTGCTGCAGGCGCTGGTGCGCATGGCCGACGGCAGCGTTGCTTCGTTGTCGGTCAATTGGCTGACGCCGACGAAGGTGCGTGAACTGCGCGTGGTCGGTGAGCGCGGCATGTTCCTCGTGGACTATCTGACGCAGGATTTGTATTTCTACGAGAATGCCGTGGCCGGTGAGGATGGCTGGGATCATCTGCGCAATTTGCGCGGTGTGAGCGAGGGCAGCATGGTCCGCTGTGCGATCGCCAAGAAAGAGCCGCTGCGCGCGGAGCTCGAGGCCTTCGCCGCGGCCGTGCGCGGCGAGCACAGCGCCATCGTGAGCGGACAGGATGGACTGGCTGCACTGGAGCTGGCGTTGGCCCTGGTGCGGTCGGGACAGGAGCAGCGGCCGATCCGGCTGGGGCAGGAGTGACGCAGCACACCTATGAACATCGAATCGTGGCGGGCGCGCGTCGAGGCGCGTGAGGTGGTCATCGGCGTAGTCGGCCTCGGCTACGTCGGATTGCCGGTGGCGTGTGAGTTCGCACACGCCGGATTTCGCGTGATCGGCGTGGACGTGCAGGGCGCGCGCGTGGCGCGCATCGCCGCTGGTGAATGTCCGATCGAGGGCGACGAGCCCGGCCTGGCGGATCTCCTGCGCGACGTCGTCGCTCGCGGCCGGCTGCGGGTGACGACTGAGTACGCCGAGCTGGCGGCGGCGGATGCGATCACCATCAACGTCGACACGCCGGTCGAGGCGGATCATCGGCCGCGTTTCGCGGCGCTGCGCGGCGCGTGTGCGTCGCTCGGCGCCGTGATGAAGCACGGTGCGCTGGTGATCGTCGAATCGACCGTGGCGCCGGGCACGACCGAGCGCATCGTCGGGCCGGCGCTGGAGCAGTCGTCCGGCCTGCGTGTGCACGACGAATTCTTTCTCGGCGCGTGTCCGGAACGGGTGATGCCCGGTCGGCTTCTGGCGAACCTGCGCAGCCTCGGCCGCGTGTGCGGCGGCGGCACGTCGGCGACGGCTGCCGCGATGGCGATGTTGTATCGCACCATCGTTCTCCACGCGGACCTGGATGCCACGGACATCGTGACGGCAGAGCTGGTGAAGACTGTCGAGAATGCGTATCGCGATGTCAACATCGCATTCGCCAACGAAGTGGCGCTGGTGTGTGAGGCATCGGGCGGGGACGTATGGAAGGTGCGTGATCTGGTGAACAAAAGCCCTGGGCGCGCGATGCTCATGCCGGGGGCCGGCGTGGGCGGCCATTGCATCCCCAAGGATCCGTGGCTGCTGGTCGCCGGGATGCGCGATGAGTCCGCGTCTGCGCCGCAGCTGATTCCCGCTGCGCGTGCGGTGAACGAGTCCATGCCGCTGCACACGGCGCGCCTCGCGCTGCGCGCCGCCCGCTGCGAATGCCCGCGTGTGCTGCTGCTGGGATACGCCTATCTCGAAAATTCCGACGACGTGCGCGATACGCCGAGCGCGAAGACCGCGGCTGCGCTGCGCATGGCCGGCGCCGACGTGCGCATTCACGACCCATTCGTGCACGATTTCGCGGAGCACGACGTCTACACGCTGGCGGCCGAGTGTGACGTGGTCGTGCTCATGGTGAAGCATGAGGCCTATCGCGCGCTGGACTGGTCGCGGCTGCGCCGTGCCACCGGCCTGGATGCGCCGGCGCTCGTCGATGCGCGCGGCTTCTGTGATCGGCATGCGATGGAATCGTACGGCTGGCGCTGGACGGGGCTCGGTGTGGCGGCGTCCCATGATGCATGATGTGAGGCGACGAACGATGACGACACACATACATCCCACCGCGGAAATTTCTTCGCAGGCGATCATCGGCGACGGCTGCCGGATCTGGAACTGGGTGCAGATTCGGGCGGGCGTTCGCGTCGGCGTCGAGTGCGTGATCGGCTCGGGCGTGTACGTCGATGCGGATGTGCAGATCGGCGACCGCTGCAAAATTCAAAACGGCGTCGCCTTGTACGCCGGCGTTGCACTAGGGAACGGCGTTTTCGTGGGGCCGCACGTGTGCTTCACCAACGACATGTTTCCGCGCGCGGTGAATCCCGACGGCACGCTGAAATCCGGGGCCGACTGGGAGATCGTGAAAACGCAGATCGAAGACGGCGCCTCGATCGGCGCCAACAGCACGATTCGCTGCGGCATCGTCGTGGGGCGCTGGGCGATGATCGGCGCCGGCGCGATGGTGACGAAGAGTGTGCCGGCGCACGGCCTGGTGCTCGGAAATCCGGCGCGCCTCGCCGGCTACGTAGGGCGCTGCGGGCATCCACTGCAGATCGATCCGTTCGATTCGTCGATCGGCCGTTGTGAACGGTGCGGCGAAGTCGTGACCGGCCTCGGTTCGGCCGAGCCGCGCGTGAGTACGAGGGAATCGGCATGAGCATGCGCGTCGTCACGATCGTCGGCGCTCGACCGCAGTTCATCAAGGCCGCCGTGGTCTCCGATGCACTGCGGCGGCGAGGGATCGTCGAAATCATCATCCACACCGGGCAGCACTACGATGCGAACATGTCCGACGTGTTCTTCACGCAGCTGTCGATTCCGCGTCCACAGGTCGAACTTGGCGTCGGCTCCGGATCTCACGGCGCGCAGACGGCGGCGATGCTGGTCGGCGTGGAGCAGGTGCTGCTCGAGCAGCGACCGGATGCCGTCCTGGTGTATGGCGACACGAACTCGACGCTGGCCGGCGCGCTGGCGGCGTCGAAGCTGCACATCCCTGTCGCGCACGTCGAGGCGGGCTTGCGCAGCTTTGATCGACGCATGCCGGAGGAAGTGAACCGCGTGCTGTGCGATCGGTTGTCTACGCTGCTGTTCTGCCCGAGCGCCGTTTCGCAGGCGAACCTGGCCGGCGAAGGAATTCGCTGCGGCGTGCACATCGTCGGCGATGTGATGTACGACGCCGTGCTGCGGTTTTCGGCGCTGGCTGCGCACCGGGTGCAGCCGCTGCAGGATCTGGGCGTCTTCGAACATGAGTACTACCTGGCGACGATTCATCGCGCCGCCAACACGGACGTCTCCGAAAAGCTCGCCGCGATTCTGCGCAGCCTGGCGCAGCTCGATCGTCCGGTGGTATTTCCCATGCATCCGCGCACGCGCGCGCGGCTCGCAGGCGCGATGAACGCCGCTGCGGTCGGTGCGAATGTGCGCGTGATCGACCCCGTCGGCTATCTGGAGATGCTGGTGCTGACCGCACGCGCCCGTGCAGTGCTGACGGATTCCGGCGGCCTGCAGAAGGAAGCGTACTGGCTCGGCACGCCGTGCGTGACGCTGCGCGATGCCACGGAGTGGGTGGAGACGGTGGAGCTCGGCGCGAACGTGCTCGTCCCGATCGACGAGGCGCGCATCGTCGCCGCGGCGCACGCAGCGCAGCGGCGCGATGTCGATCGCACGGCGTACGGCGATGGATGCGCTGCCGATCGGATTGCCGGCATTCTGGCAGAAGGCTGTTCATGATGCGGATACCGATCCCGAAGGTGATCCTCCTATGATGAAAATGCGAGCAGTCGGAATTGCGCGTCGATTCGTCGCGTCGCGCTTCGGCCGCAACATCACTCGGGTCATCAGCGCCAGCCTGGTGGTGCAGGCACTCTCGATGCTGGCTGCACCACTCGTGACGAGGCTTTTTCCGGTCGAGGCGTTTGCTGCTGGAAACGTATTCACGTCGCTCACTGTGATTTTGTTGTCATTGACCATAGGTCGGGTCGATCTGTCGATTCCGAATGTGCGCACACACGGCGCTGCGGCCGGCCTTTTTCTGGTTGGGGGCATGCTGCTGTTCGGATTCGTCGGCGTCGTCGTCGCATTGTGTCTGCTTCCCGGTGCATGGTTCGACATCGGCGATCTCGGCGCGTACGCATGGCCGCATCGATGGCTGCTGCCACTGCTTGTTTTCGCCGCCGGCGCTCAGTCGCTGCTGCAGTCGTGGCACGTGCGGAATGCGGATCTGGCGGTGACCAGCCGTGCACGAATCGTTCAGGGGGTGACCGGCGTCGGCACGAATCTGCTGTTCGGATTCGCCGGGACCGGCACGCTCGGATATCTGTTCGGCACGCTGCTGGCCGGTTCGTCTGCGCTTCCGCCATTGCTATGGAGAACGGCTGGGCTGTGGAGAGCGGTGCGTTGGCTCACCCGTCGCCGCATCGCTGTGATCGTTCGCAGATACGCGTTCGATTCGGCGTGGTCGACGGCGGCATCGTTCGTGAATGTTCTCGGCTTGAGCGGCATCGCGATCGTGCTTGCGGCGGCATATTCGAAGGAAGAGATGGGCGGATACGCCCTGGCGACGCGGCTGGCGCTGGTGCCCATCAATATTCTGTCGGTCGCGGTAGCCCAGGCGTTCTGGGCGGAGGCGGCCGTGCTCAAGCGTGAGAGCCTGCGCCTTCTTCGTGCGTTGTTTCTGCGCTCGACGATTCGGATGTTCATTATTTCCCTGCCGATCATCGCAGTGTGTGCGGCGGCGCCGTCGTATTTCGGTGTGCTGTTCGGTGCGAACTGGGGCAGCGCAGGCTGGATTCTGGCGGCATTGACGCCGATGCTCTTCGGACAAATCGTCGTGTCACCGCTTTCGCATCTGGCTGTGCATCGCCGGCAGAGGTGGCAGTTCGCGCTGGATCTGACCCGGCTGATCGTCGCTGGTGGGACGGCGTGGGTGATGTCCCTCTCCGGATTTCGAATTGAGTCGACCGTGTTCGTGATTTCCCTGTTCATCCTGGGAATCTACGGCGTCGCGTTTGCGTTGAATCTGTGGTGTCTGCAACAGAGGGAATAGCATTGATGAAGATTCTCATCGTCTCGGCATTCTTTCCGCCGATGAATTCGATCGCTGGTGGGCGCCCGTACTCGTGGGCGAAGTACTGGTCGCAGGCTGGACACGATGTCACGGTGCTGACGGTGCAGCGCGCGGCCGAGGCGTCGGATTCGCCGCTGCCGACGGATGGCTTCCGCGTGGTGCGCACGCCGCTGCCGCAGCGGGGCCGGCAGCGTGCGCATTCCACGGCGGCGTCGGCGGTGCCGAGTGTGCGTGCACCCGGGCTGCTGCGCCGGCTCTGGCGGGCGCTGAAGGCGCGCTACGGAATCATGAGCGCCGTTCGCATGCCGGACGAGCATGACCGCTGGGTGCGGCATGCTATTGCCGTCGTCTGCCATGACGAATGGGATGTCGTCGTCACCACCGGCGGACCGTACAGCGTGCACTTCGTCGGGCGGACGCTGAAGCGCAGCGGTGCGGCGCGGCGCTGGTGCGTCGACTGGCGCGATCTCTGGACGCGCAACAGTTTGTTTCCCGGGCTGCCCGGTGTGCGGTGGCTGGAGCGCTGCATCGAGGCGACGTTTCATCGGGAGTGCGACATGGTGACGACGGTGTCGCCGCCGCTGGCCGAGATGCTGCGCAGCATGTGCGACGCGCCCGTGCACGTCGTCTACAACGGCTTCGATCCGGACGACGGTGCGCGGCTGGCGCCGGAGTCGATCTTTCCGGCGGACGGCGTCTTTCGCGTGGCCTACACCGGGACGCTGTATCCGGTGCGCCAGGATCCGACGCCGTTCTTCGCAGCGCTGGCACACCTGCAGCGCGAACGCATCGTCGGTCCGGGGACGTTCGAAGTCGTCATCGCCGGCGCGTGTGCTCCGCTGCTCGACATCGCCGAACGATTCGGCGTGCGGGCACTCGTGACGCACCGCGGCATGTTGACGAAATCGGACGCTTTGCGCATGCAGCGTGACGCCCAGGCGCTGCTGCTGATCGGATTTCGCGGCGCCGGCCAGGAAGGCGTGCTGTCCGGAAAGATCTTCGAATATCTGAGCGCCGGCCCGCCGGTGCTCGCGGTGACCGCCGACGAATCATCCAGCATCGGCGAGATGCTGCACGAGACCGGGCGCGGCGTTGCGCTCGGCAGTTCCGTCGAGGCAATCGCAGCACAGCTGCGTGCGTGGATTGCGCAGTCTCACGCGGCGCGGCGCGGCGACAGTAATGTTCTCGACGAGCGCGTGCTGCGCTACACGCGTGAGCGGCAGGCGATGCAGTTGCTCGAAATTCTGCAGCCGCGGCTATCCGGGGCGTATGCCGACGGCTGAATAGATTGCCGATACGCGTTCGACGAACTGATCGTAGGAGAAGCGCGCCGCGAAGTGACGGCGCGCCGCAGCGCCGTACACC
>JBIIIA010000158.1:0-7265 GCA_044235195.1 Thermoflexales bacterium | reverse complement strand
ATCGCTCACTCTTGAACAGCATGCCGTCGCTGCGGCCGAACACTTCCGGGAAGTACTGCAGCGACGCATAGGACGGCCGCACCTGGAACTGGCCGGCGCTGGTGATGCGCATCGTGTACGAGTACGTGTACGTGCCGCGCGCCAGCCAGTCCGCGAACAGCGACACGCGGTCGTCGCGGATTTCGCTGTGCGACCACCAGTTCCAGAACCACCACCAGCGGCGCTCGCCGGATTCGCCCAGCGCCGGCTCGCGATCGAGCTGCGATGACGTCGCCAGCCGCGCATCGATCGCCTCGGCGCCGGCCGGCAGCGGGTCTTCGAGCTGCAGGTACGTCAGATCGCTCGGCGCCACGATCGTCAACTCGACGCGCAGCACGTCGCCGACCTTCGCGTTCGTCACGCTCGGGCAGCGCGGGCCGGCCGTGCAGTCGGCGCGCACGTAGCGTCGCTGCACCACGATGCCGCGGTCGGCGGCGCGCACTGCGGACGCCGGCAGCATCGCCTTCAAGTGCGCGGTGTAGTACAGCTTGCCCGCGCCCACGCCCTTGATCAGCGACACGCGCGTGGCCGCATCGCTCGCCAGCTGCGCGCCCGGCGCGGTGATCACCACGGTGCGCGTGATGTTCGCCGCGTTCATCGTTCCC
This sequence comes from Thermoflexales bacterium, assembly GCA_044235195.1. GTDB lineage: Bacteria > Chloroflexota > Anaerolineae > J036 > Brachytrichaceae > CANJQH01. The sequence continues at coordinate 6,621 of JBIIIA010000158.1, read as the reverse complement.
CTGGAAACGACGCCGTCGCCGACGCGCACGCGATATCCGTAGTTCGCCGCCAGTTCGCCGGTGGCGCGCATCCAGTCGGTCAGCGCAATCAGCGACCACGACGTCTCCTGCGTGGTGCGCCAGTAGCCATTGCCGGCGGTGCGCGCCTGCATCAGCCAGCGCACCACGTTCGGCGCCAAGTCATTCTGCGGGTCGAAGCGCGCCAGCGCCGTCAGCACGAGCGCCGTCGTGCGCACGTCGGTGTTCATCGCCCACCAGTCCACGTCGGATTCTTCCCAGTGCGCGCCCGTGGCGCTGAGCACCGCCTTCGTGTTCAAGTCCGAGAACAGGGCGCGAATGCGCTCATCCTGCGGATCGCGCCGGCCCATCGCCAGGATCAGCAGCGCGCGCCCGTAGTGACTCATTTTCGTGCGCAGCTCGAACAGCTCGGCGATGCGGTTCGCGTCCGAGCGACCGGCCTCGGCCAGCACGTACTGCAGCCAGGCGTGCCAGTTCAACGTCCATTTGTCGCTGTTCAGGCCGAGCGCCTGCTGCTGCGTCGCGAGGTAATCCAGCCCGCGCTGCAGCACATCGGTCGGCACTTCGAAGCCGGCGTCGCGCGCCTGCAGCAGGCCGTACACCGCCCAGGCGCTGACATGCGGCGCGCTTCTGCGATACGGCCACCAGCCCCAGCCGCCGTCGAAGTTCTGAAATCGCTGCAGCTTCTTGACGCCGGTCGCCACCAGCGACGGCAGCCGCTGCGCCAGTTCGGGGTCTTCGATGCCGAGCTGATCGAGTGCGCGATACGTCAGCACATTCGGCAGAAAGCGCGAGACGATCTGTTCAACGCATTCGTACGGATAGTGCTCGACGTAGTCGAGCCCCTCACGCATCGCGCCGGCCAATGAAGCATTCAGCCGCAGCTCGAGGACGCTGCGCTCGGCATCGGCTTCCTTCGGCAAAACCACGACTTCGCTGCGCGCGTCTTCGCCGCTCAGCTCGCCGGCCGTGCCGACGGTCTCGGGCGCCAGGTAGCGCTCGATGCGCAGGCCGCCGTTCGGCGCGGTCGCCAGGCGCGGCTTGGCCGCATCCGCATACGCGCCGCTCGTGGCGCGAAAAACCAGGTCGGCCTGCGGCGCGTCGAGCACGCGCACCTTCCACTTCACCAGCACCTCGGACGCCGCCGGAACGGTCACCGTCATCACGGCCGGCCCGTCGATCGACACGCCGGCCGCCTGCAGACCCGCTTGCACGGCGAGCGTCTCGGTCGTGGCGTTCTGCACGATCGCTCCGAGCACGACGACGTCGTCGACCACGAAGAAGCGCGGCGTGACCGGCCGAATCATCAGCGGCAGCGAGGTCACGACGTTCGTCAGCGCCTCGCCGACGCGCGTCTCGGCGTCGACGCCGACGGCGCGCAGCACCCACGTGGTCAGGTTGTCCGGCAGCGTCACTTCGATGCGCGCGCGCCCGTCCCGATCGGTGACGACGTCGGCGCGCCAGTAGGCGGTGTCGGCGAAGTTCTCGCGCACCGTCGGCCCGGCAGGGGCAGCGGCGTCCGGCGGCGCTCCGGCCTCCGGCGCCTCCGCCATCGGAATTTCATCGGCGGCCGATCGTATTCGCACGTCGGGGTAGTACAGCTCGTTCGCCTCGAGCACGCGCGCACCCGAGATGTACAGGCCGCTCGCCGTGCGCACCCGATTGCCGATCGGATCGTAGAACGCATGCACGATCGCATCTTCGCGACGCGGCTTCAGATTCAAAATCCCCTTGTCGACGAGGTCGAACGAGAATGCGCCGACGACCGGCCGGCCCTCCGCATCGGTCGCACGCAGCGTGATGCCGACGGCTTCGCCGGGCTGCGCGTTCGCACGATCGGGCGCGAGCGAAAGCTGCATCATGCGTTTGCGCGCACTGACGCGCAGTCCGACCATGCCCGTGCGCTGCTGCGCGAATTCGTCCGTCCCGGCTTTCGGCGCATTCAGCAGGACGACCGAAACGTAGATGTTCGGCGCGTACGCATCGTCGATGGGCAATTCGTACACCGTGCTGCCGGACGTGATCTTCACCACTTCGTGGCGCAGCACGTGTCCGCGCTCCACGGTGACGAGCGCGTAGTGCACGGCGTGATCGGCGTCGATGAACGGAGACGGAATCAGGATGCGCGCGGTTTCACCCGGCTCATACGTCGACTTGTCGGAGATCAAATCGATCTTGATGTTGTTTTCGTCGGGCCACAACACCGCGTTCGGACCGGTCGCCCAGAAGAACGTCGAAGCACGCACAGCGCGGCCGGCTTCGTCGCGCACCGCAGCGACGATTTTGTATACCCCGCCACTCGGCACGTCGAACTCGACCTGCGCTGCGCCCGACGGATCCGTCGTCACCTCGAACGCTGCGACCTCGACGTCGGGCTGCTCGAAGCTGCGGCGCACGACGGTGATCTTCACATCGCGCGACGCCACGCGATTGCCCTGCCAATCGACTGTGACGAATTCGGCGCGCACCTTTTCTCCTGCGGAGACGATGCGCAGACTGGTCGCCACGCCGACGTAGACGTCGGCCGGATGCGCCACGACCGCGGCGCGGCCGGCGAGCACCTGGTCGTCGGCGCCGGTGACGTTCGCCTCGACGCTGAGCGCAAGCGGTCCGCTGATCAGCGCCCCAGTCGCATCGCGAATCTCCGACGGCAGCGGCACCTCGAGCGCGAATGCCCCCTTTGCATTCGTGCGCCCTTCGCCCGATGCGATCGGCGTCGTCGATTCATCCGGGCGAAACCACCAGCAGTCGTAGCAGCGCCACGGATCGTCGGCGTCACGGAACGAATAGCGATCGAAGCCGGCCGGCGCAAAGTCGTACGCGCGCGCCACGACGTTCCATGCCAAGGGCGCGTCGGGCAAAGCGCCGCCCGAAAGATAGGCAGCATTCACCACCGCGCGCAGCGCATCGTCGCGGCGAATTTCCGCGGACGCCGGCACGACCGTGGCCTCGAATTCCGGCGGGCGATAGGCCGCCACGTCGAACGTCGACGACGCGCCGCCGAGGTTGACGCCGCGCGCGTCGTCGATGCGTGCATCGAGATAGTACGTGCCGGGCGCGGCATCCGCCGGCAGATCGACGACGTCGGAAAACGCGCCGAACGCATCTAGCAGGACATCGCGCGTATAGATCGTATTCCCATTCGCGTCGCGCAGCGTCGCCTGCACCTTCGCATCGACGGGCAGGTCGTAGCGGAAGTCGTCCTGCATGCGCGCCACGCCGCGCCAGTACACCTTCTGGCCGCTGCGATAGATGGCTCGATCGGTGTAGAGATGCGTGCGCAGCAGCCCCGACTCGACATCGCCCATCACGCCGCCGAAGTCGAACCAATCGGAGGAGCCGCCCCACTGCGTCGACACGATCGCAAAGCGTGGGCCGCGCGCGAGCGCGAACGTGTCTTCGGCGTAGCCCGGGCTGCGCGCTGCGGCGTCGCGGCGAATGCGCACGATGCCGTCGGCGTCGGTGCGTCGCTCGGCGGCGAGGTCGAGGCCGGCGTCGGTGCGCGCCGCACCGAATGGCTGGATTACATCGCCGACGCGCTGATACACCTCGAGGTCGAGGCCGGTGACGAGTGCACCGGTGGACCGATCGGTCGCCCAGAGGATCACTTCGTCCGGCTCGCTCTTCATGACGAGATTGACGTCGGAGACGTAGATCAAATAGCGATAGGGGGACTGCCCAGTCAGCTGCGGCGACGAAAGTTCAATGACGTACGCGCCGGCCGGAAGCGGATCGGTTTCGTTCTTGCCGAGCGTGATGATCGTGCGTCCGAGTTCGTTGCGCTGCGTCGTCGGATTTTTGCGAAGTGAAAGGTACGGCGCACCTTTCGGCAAGTCGCCGATGAAGCGCGGCGCCAGATTCGCGGGCGTATCGTCGAGGCGATGGACGTCGACGTCGATCCGATCGACGTTGACCGCATCGACGGCCACGCGCACCGGTCGCCGTGCATCGAACATCGTGGCGCCGTAGCGCAGGTAGGGCCGCATCGTTGCCGCCCGATCGCCGGTGCGAAAACTCGCCTGCATGCCCTCGCTGGTGACGTTGCCGTACGGATCGCGCACGCCGGCATCGACCTCCACGACGTACTCGGTGGCCGGGCGCATGTCGAAGGCGATCACGAAGCGATGGTCGTACGAGTTGTACGACGTGTATGTCGACGTGGGCGAGATGGCCGGAGTGATGCGCACGTGCGACATGACCGTTGCCGGATCGATGTCGGTGTTGAAGACGAGCGTGACCGATCCGTCGGGTGAAACGCCGGCGCTGCCGTCGGCCGGCTCTATCGCAATGAGCGCGGGCAGCGGCACGGTGCGAAAGTCCCATTCGGTGGCCTGCGTGGTGGGGCGGCCGCCGGCTACGCCAGTGACGCCCGCAGCCACGCGCGCGGTGTACGCGGCGTCGTGCTTCAGGCGCTTCGTCGGCGTGAACGTGAGCGTGTCGCGTGTCACCGCGGTGCGTCCGGGAACTACAGTGTCACCGTCGATAAGGAAAAACGCCGTTGCGGCTTTTCTCGCGGAGATTGCTTGGTTGAATTGCACGACGACTGTCGCATCGACGCGCACGCGATTTTCTCCGTCTGCCTGCGGCGACACGGAAACGACGCGCGGCAGCGACGTGGTGAACTTCCAGCGAAATTCGTCCTGCAGCGGCTCGCCGTCGACGCCGGTCAGGTTCTTCGCCACGATGGCGGTGTAGTCCATTCCGCTGGCCAGCGGCGCGGACGGGCGAAAGAGGAGCGCACTGGTGTTGAGCCATTCCGTCGTGCCGGCGATGGGCGGCTCGAAGCGCAGCGGCTGCGGCAGGCGCGCCTGGTTCGCCAGCACCGTCAGCGGCACGATCGGGCGGTCGAACAGCACCGTGATCGTGGCGTCGGTCGCGATGTCCGCCGTGCCGTCGGCCGGAATCGTCTGGGCGACGCCGAGCCAGCCCTGCGTGCGGAAGCGCAGGTTCAGCGGCTCCGCCAGCACGCCGCCGTCGGCAGCACGGACGCGGTCATCCAGGCCGACGACGAATGCCGTGTCGCGCGGCAGCGGTTCGACGGGATCGAAACGCAGCGTGCGCGCATCCGGCCACGACGTCGTGCCGCGCAGCGCCGGCACGAACGAGAGCCCTTCGGCCGAAGCCGGGTTCATGGCACGATCGAACACGAGCTCGATCGCCGCACCCGGAGCCAGTCGTTCACCGACGTCCGGCGTTCGACGCACGAGCACGATAGGCGGACGAGAGACACTTTCAACGCGCATCATGGCGAAAGTGTATCCACTCGACGATGCTGCACCGGAGCCGGCGACGAGCACCGCGAGCGCTGCAGCAACGATGCGACGCGCGGAAAGTTTTATTCGTGTAACCATGCTTGTTTCAACGTGATATTACGCTATTTGCGTCGAAAGAAAAAACCCAGCAACAATCCGAGGCCGACTGCCATCAGGGCGAGCGGGACGATCAGATTCAGGATCGAAGTGAACGAGCCGGCGACGAGCACTCCGATGAGTATCAGCGCACCGGCAGGAATGAGCGCCCAGCGCCGAATGCGCTCACGCCCGCCCGGCGCAATCGCCACCAGCATAAAAGTGGCGGCCATTCCGAAGAACATCACCGAGGCCACGCCCGGCTCGCCGACGGCTGTGTTCGTGGACTCGAGCAGTGCGACGGTGGCCACCGTCCAGAGCGAGCCCATCGGAATCAGCGCCCACCACTGCGCCCGATTCACCGCGTAGACCAGTCCGAATCCCAGGCCGAGGCAGAGCAGAAACGCCGGCCCGATGCGATCGCCGTCGATTCCGGCGAACACCGACCAATGCGGCGCAAGCAGGACAACTGCGATGCCGACGAGTGCGCCGGCCGGAATGAACGCCCACCATTGCGTACGATCACGCACCCAGAACGCCGCGAGCATGACGGCTGCACCCGTCGCCGCCACCGCCCAGAAAATCTCGCCGAGTCGCAGGACACCGAGCGCTTCTGTCGCCAGCAGCACTCCAAGCACCAGGAGCAGGACGCCCATCGCCGCACCAGAACGGCCGAAGCCCTTCTTTTCTTCACTCGATCGCTCAGACATTTCCCCCTCCTCGACCTGAGCACGCGACACACGATGAAACACCACGCGTGACACAAGCCGCCCTGCGATCAATCCCATGGAGGAGTTTTACACGACTTCCCCATCGATACATCGAGCCGTAGTCCGATCGCACACTAACCGTGGGGAGAGCATTTTTTCGCAGCGATCGACGACAGACGACGGACGACAGACAGTGGTCCGTCGTCTGTCGTCGAACACACCCCCATACAATCGGCGCATGAACGACCATCCTGCGCCGACGTTGCGCGGACTTTTCGTGCTGTGGCTGCGCATCGGAGCCACTTCGTTCGGCGGCGGTTCGGTGACGCAGATGCTCATCCAGCAGCATTTCGTAGAAAAAAGGCGCTGGCTCACAGCAGAAGAATTTTCACAGATGTGGGCGATCGTGCAATTCGCGCCCGGCGTCAATCTCGTGGCGATTTCCGTAACGATCGGCCGTCGGCTCGGCGGCATGCGCGGTGCGCTGCTCTCGGCGTTCGGCATGCTGCTGCCGGCGGTGAGCATCACCGTGGCCATGACGGCGG
>JBIIIA010000157.1:0-7277 GCA_044235195.1 Thermoflexales bacterium | reverse complement strand
TGCTCGCGCCCGAGGCGCCGACCAGCCCGACCGTGCGGGCGCTGCTGGCCAGCGAGATCGGCACGCGCGCGGCCGAAGGCCACATCGGCTCGGTGCAGCGCTGGTTCGCCGGCACCAGGCACATCGATGAAGTCGAGGCGCTGTGCGTCGAACTGCTCAAGCAGGCCTTCCGCTGCAACTACGCCGACCATCGGCTGATGGGCAGCATGCTGGGCAACATGGCCGTCTACTACGCGATGGCGCAGCCCGGCGACGTGGTGATGACCGCGCCGCAGCCGTTCGGCGGCCACTCGAGCAACCGCATCGACGGCCCGGCCGGACAGCGCGGGCTGCGCATCGTGGACATCCCGTTCCACGGCGAGGACCTCGCCGTCGACCTCGACCTGTTCCGCAGGATGGTGCCGCTCGTGCGGCCGAAGGTGGTGGTCCTCGGCATGTCGATGACGCTGTTCCCCTATCCGGTGCGCGAGATGAGCGAGATCGTCGAGGCGTACGGCGGGCGGCTGGTGTTCGACGGCGCGCACCAGGCCGGCCTGATCGCCGGCGGCCAGTTCCAGGATCCACTCGCCGAAGGCGCGGCCGTGCTGACCGGTTCGGCCGGCAAGACCTTCAGCGGCCCGCAGAGCGGCATGATCATGTGGAACGACGAGTCGCTCACCGAGCCGATCACCACGGCGATCTTTCCGGTGCTGGCGGCGACGCATCAGGTGAACCGCGTGGCGGCGCTGGCCGTCTCCGCCGCCGAGATGATCGCGTTCGGCAAGGAATACATGGCGCAGATCGTGAAGAACTCGCAGGCGCTGGCGGCCGAGCTGGACAAGCGCGGCGTGCCGGTGCTGTGCCGCCACAAGGGCTATACCACCACGCATCAGGTCATCGCCGACGTGCGCGCGTTCGGCGGCGGCCTCGACGTGGCGCACCTGCTGGCGCGCGCCAACCTGATCACCAACAAGAACCTGCTGCCGAACGACAAGCCCAGCGACTGGGATCGCCCGAGCGGCCTGCGCATCGGCACGATCGAAGTGACGCGACTGGGCCTGCGCGAGGCCGAGATGGCGCAGATCGCCGACTTCATCGCGCGCGTGCTCATCGAGAAGCAGTCGCCCGACGACGTGCTCGAGGACGTCATCGAGTTCCGCCGGCCGTACCAGACCGTCTACTACAGCTTCGACCACGGAGCGCCGAAGGAGGCGTGACGGAGGGCGGCCGCCGGCAGTCAATCAGGCTGCGCTGTGCGCGGCGCGCGAACCGGCGCGCAGCACGGACAGCCGGCGGCGTGCGCCTTCGGCTGCTGCTGGGGCGCGGGTTTGCTCTTCGCTCCGCCCTTCACGTATCCGAAGACCGTGAGCTTGCGCGCGGCGACCTTGCCGCACTGCGGGCAGTGCGCCGGCTCATCGGCCTCGGCGAACCGGCGCTTGATTTCGAATTCGGCCGCGCAGGCCGGGCAGGCGTAGTCGTACTTCGGCATAGCGCACCAAGTGTAGCGGCTGCTTGCCGTTCCGCCGCACTCGGTCCATGATTGCCGATGCTGTGACCACGACATTTCCTCTCGACGATTCCTACATCGAACGCGCGTACGCCGGCGTGCTCGGCAAACTCATCGGCGTGTACCTCGGGCGGCCCTTCGAAGGCTGGCGCAACGAACGCATCGAGCGCGAGCTCGGCGAGGTCGATTACTACGTCAACGATCGCATGCCGCCGGTGGTCGATCCATCGCTGGGCATCGAACATCTGCGGCCGCCGCTGATCGTCACCGACGACGACGTCACCGGCACGTTCACGTTCCTGCGCGCGCTGGCCGATCAGCGCTGCGATCCGGGCGTCACGGCCGAGCAGATCGGGCAGGCGTGGCTGAACTACATCATCGAGAAGAAGACCATCCTGTGGTGGGGCGGCGTCGGCAACAGCACCGAGCACACGGCGTACGTGCGGCTGAAGAACGGCATGCCGGCGCCGATGAGCGGGTCGATCGCGGTGAACGGCACGGTCGTCGCCGAGCAGATCGGCAGCCAGATTTTCATCGACGGCTGGGCGCTGGTGGCGCCGGGCGATCCGGAGCGCGCGGCCGAGCTGGCGAAGCGCGCGGCGTCCGTCAGCCACGACGGCGAGGCGATCTACGGCGCGCAGGTGCTGGCGGCGATGGAAGCGCAGGCGTTCGTCGAGCAGGACCTCGGCAAGCTGATCGACGTCGGCCTGAGCATGGTGCCGCGCGACTGCGCGATCGCGCGCCTGGTGAACGATCTGCGCGAATGGCGCGAGGAGATCGCCGACTGGCGGCAGGCGCGCGCGCTGCTCGAGCGCGAGTACGGCTACGAAAAGTACGGCGGCAACTGCCACATGGTGCCCAACCACGGCGTGATTCACCTGGCGCTGCTCTACGGCCAGGATGCCGATCCGGCCGTGAATTTCCAACGTGCGTTGATGATCGCCAACACCGCCGGCTGGGACACCGACTGCAACAGCGGCAACGTCGGCTGCCTGCTGGGCATCCGCGACGGGCTGGCGGCGATCGACCGCGGCCCCGACTGGCGCGGACCGGTCGCCGACCGCCTGTATCTGCCCACCGCCGACGGCGGCCGCGCCATCACCGATGCGGCGATCGAGACCATGCACGTGGTGAACGCCGCGCGCGGCATGCGGGGCGAGCCGGCGTGGTCGCCGAAGGGCGGGGCGCGCTTTCATTTCAGCCTGCCGGGCTCGGTGCAGGGCTTTCTGCCGTTCGGCGACGCGGCTGTCGTGAATGAAAACGGCCGGCTGGCGATCCGCGCCGCCGGCGCCGGCGGCGCGCGCACGGCGACGTGGATTCCGCAGGAAGCGCTCAAGATGCCGGGGTACGAACTGCTGGCGGCGCCGACGCTGTATCCCGGCCAGACGGTGCGCGCGTGCGTGATCGCCGACGCCGGCAATGCGGGGCCTGTGGTCGTGGCGTTGTGCGCACAGGTGTACGGAGCCGGCGATGCGCTGCAGGAACTGCGCGGCGCCGAGGCGACGCTGGCGCCGGGCGAGGAAGCGACGCTGGCCTGGCTCGTGCCGGACATGAACGGCGATCCGCTCGCGACGATCGGCGTGCAGGTGCAGTCCGGCGCGGTGCATGTGGACTGGCTCACGTGGGACGGCGCGCCGAGCGTGCGCCTGCGCCGTGGCAGCGGGGCGCTGTGGCAGCGCGCGTGGGTGCAGGCGGTCGATCATTTCCATGCGTTCTGGCCGAACGCCGCGCCTCTGCGCATTTTGAACGACGAAGGGCCGGGCCTGCTGCTGACCGGCACGAGCGACTGGCGCGACTACGTCGTGCGCGCGACGATGACTCCGCATCTGTGCGAGGACTTCGGCCTGCGCGCGCGCGCGCAGGGACTGCGCCGCGGCTACGAGCTGCGCGTCACGCGCGCAGGCAAAGCGCAGCTGGTGCGCGTGCGGCACGACGAGACCGTGCTGGCCGAGGCCGCGTGCGCGTGCGAATTCGGCCGCGCGTACGCGCTCGAGCTCGAGGTGCGCGGGACACAGATCGTCGGTCGCGTGGGCGGGGCGATCGAGCTGCGCGCCGTCGACGATGCCTTCGCGGCCGGCGGCATCGCGCTGCGCGTGAGCGATGGCCGCGTCGAGACGCCGGAAGTGGAGGTTTTTCCATGAAAACCGAAAACATCGGAAGCGACTTCGATGATTTTCTGCGAGAAGACGGCATCTACGACGATGTCGTGGCGGTGGCGATCAAGCGCGTGATCGCGCTGCGGATCGAGGACGAGATGAAGTGCAAACGCATTACGAAGAGTGAGATGGCCGAGCGCATGCGCACGAGTCGGGCCTCGCTCGATCGGCTGCTCGACCCGGCGAACACGTCGCTGACGTTGGCCACGCTGGGGCGTGCGGCGACCGTGCTCGGGAAGAAGCTGCGCGTCGAGCTGGAATGACGCCGAATTTGACATGCGTCAAATTCGTGTATGACAGCATGCGATGAGCAATATGCCAGTGACGAAATTCAGGATTTCGTCTCGTCAATCGATGCGATGAACCTGAGTGCTTGAGTGCACGCGCGCAATTTCGTATTCTCCTGCTCGCTCACCCGTGGCCGGTCGGTGCGGATGGGCGAATCCATACGTGCGCCCAAGGTCGGGCGCATTCATTGCAGCAGGAGAATACGAACGTGATTCGAAAGAAAGGAATTTTCGCAGCGCTGGCTTCAGCTGCGCTGATGGCGGGCTGCGGCGCGCCGCAGCCGGTGGAAGTGGTGCGGACGGTCGAAGTGGTCGTCACGTCCGAGCCCAAAATCGTCGAGAAAGAAGTTGAGAAAGTGGTCGAAGTGACGGCTGAGCCGGCCGTCGCCGGCAAGCTGGTGGTGTATTCCGGGCGCAGCGAAAGCCTGGTCGGGCCGGTGATCGCGCAGTTCGAGGAGATCAGCGGCGTGGACGTCGAAGTGCGCTACGGCAGCACCAGTGAGATGGCGGCCACGATCCTGGAGGAAGGCGCCAACTCGCCGGCCGACGTGTTCTTCGCGCAGGATCCGGGCGGCCTCGGCGCGGTGGCGAACGCCGGGCTGTTCGCCGTGCTGCCGCAGGAAGTGATCAGCGACGTCAAGCCGGCGCTGCGCGCGGCGGATGGCTCGTGGACCGGCGTGTCCGGTCGCGCCCGCGTGGTGGTGTACAACACCGACAAGGTCAAGCCGGAGGATCTGCCGGCCGACGTCTACGATTTCATCGATCCCAAGTGGAAGGGCCGCATCGGCTGGGCGCCGAAGAATGCTTCGCTGCAGGCGATGGTGACGGCCATGCGTGTGATGTGGGGCGAGGACAAGACGCGCGCCTGGCTGCAGGGCATGCAGGCCAACGAGGCCAAGGTGTTCGAGGGCAATTCGCAGGTCGTGCAGGCTGCGGGCGCCGGCGAGATCGAGGTCGGCCTGGTGAACCACTACTATCTCTATCGCTTCCTGAAGGAGCAGGGCGATGGATTCAAGGCGCGCAATCATTTCCAAGCCGGCAATCAGCCCGGCGCGCTGCTGATGGTGGCCGGCGTCGGCCATTTGAAGAACGGCAAGAACGCCGCGAACGCCGAGAAATTCATCAAATTCCTGCTGTCGAAGGTCGGTCAGCAGTATTTCGTCTCGCAGACGAACGAGTATCCGGTGATCGACGGCATCGCGACCCCGACGGAGCTGACGCCGTTCGAAGAGCTTGCGTCGGCGTCGGTGCAGATGACGGATCTGACGGACCTGAAGGGCACGGTGCAGCTGATGTCCGAGGTCGGGGTGTTGCCGTAACGTGATCGCGACGCGCAGGATGCCGGGGAAGAGCGGGCCGTGGGCGCTGTGGGCGTTCACGCTGGCGGCGGTCGGGCTGATGCTCGGGCCGCTGGCGTACCTCATCGCGCGCGCGGCGGGGGCGGACACGGAAGCGTGGGCCGGCCTGCTGCGCCCGCGCATCCTCGCGTCGATCGGGCGCACGGTGCTGCTTGCGGCGGCGGTGTGCGGCGCGAGCGTGCTCATCGCTGTGCCGCTGGCGTGGCTGACCGTGCGCAGCGACGTCCCGCTGCGCCGCTGGTGGTCGCTGCTGACGCCGCTGCCGCTGGTGATGCCGAGCTATGTCGGGGCGTATCTCTTTCTCTCGGCATTCGGGCCGCGCGGCATGCTGCAGCAGGTGCTGCAGCCGTTCTTCGGCGTCGAGCGGCTGCCGGAGGTGTACGGATTCCCCGGCGCGGTGATTCTGCTGACGCTGCTGTGCTATCCGTACGTCCTGCTGAGCGTGCGTGCGTCGCTGCTGCAGATGGACGCATCCGTCGAAGAGGCGGCGCGCAGCCTGGGCTGCGGGCGCAGGCAGACGTTCCTTCGGGTGACGCTGCCGCTGCTGCGACCGGCGCTGGCCAGCGGGTGCCTGCTGACGGCGCTGTACGTGGTGCGCGACTTCGGCGCGGTGGCGATGCTGCGCTACGACACATTGACCAGCGTGATCTACATGCAGTATCAGTCGTTCGATCGGTCGCAGGCGGCGCTGACGGCGCTGCTGGCCGTCGCGGCGACGGTGGCGTTCCTGGCGTTCGAAGTTCGCCTGAGCGGCGTGCTGCGGCAGCAGAAGGCGCGGCCGACGTCGGCGGCGGACCGCGCGCCGGCGCCGGTTGCGCTCGGCGCCTGGCGCTGGCCGGCGGCGGCGTTCTGCGCGGCGGTGGTGATGGCATCGCTGATCTTGCCGGCCGCCACGCTCGGCTACTGGCTGGTGCGCGGGATCGCCGTGGGCGAGCAGATCCCGGAGCTGGGGACGGCGACGCTGAACTCGGTGACGGCCTCGCTGCTCGGCGCCGGGGCGACGCTGGCGGTGGCGCTGCCGCTGGCGCTGCTGGTGGTGCGGCACGCCAGCGCCGGGACGCGCCTCGTCGAAAACGCCGTGACGCTGATTCACGGCCTGCCCGGTGTGGTGGCGGCGCTGGCGCTGGTGTTCTTCGGTGCGCGGCAGGCGCCGTGGCTGTATCAGACGCTGCCGCTGCTGGTCGCGGCGTACGGCATCCTGTTCGTGCCGCAGGCGCTGGGCACGCTGCGCACCACGCTGCTGCACATCCCGGCGGTGCTCGAGGAGGCGGCCTGCGGGCTGGGTTCGACGCCGCTGCGCGCATTCGCGCGCATCACGCTGCCCCTGCTGCGGCCCGGCCTGGTCGCGGCGGCGAGCATGACGTTCCTGACCGTCATGAAGGAGCTGCCGGCGACGCTGCTCCTTTCGCCGATCGGCTTCCGCACACTGGCGAGCTCGGTGTGGTCGGCGATGTCCGAGGCATTTTTCGCCCAGGCGGCGGCGCCGGCGCTGCTGCTGATCCTGATGTCGTCCGTGCCGCTGGCGATTCTGCGTTCGCGCAGTTCGCGCGGCTGACGCGAACTGCGCGACAATTCCCGCCCAGGACAGCACGACCATGAGCACCGATTCTCCGCATTCCCCGATCGCCCCCTTCGAGCTCGAGCGCTATTTCGCGCGCCACGAATTCGTCACCGAATATCTGTTGTGCTCGTCCGACGTCGAGGGGCTGACGCTGCGTGAAACGCTGGCGCTCGCCGACGACGAGACGCGCGCCGCCTGGGACTCGCTTTCGCTCGGCTACACCGAATCGCCGGGAAATCCGCTGCTGCGCCGCGCCGTCGCCGCGCTCTACGACGGGCTGTCCCCCGACGACGTCGTGGTCACCAACAGCGGTGAAGAGCCGATCTACATCGCCATGCGCCTGCTGCTGCGCCCGGGCGACCACGCGATCGTGACGTGGCCGGGCTATCAGTCGCACTACGAAATCGCCCGCAGCATCGGCGCCGCGGT
>JBIIIA010000156.1:0-7280 GCA_044235195.1 Thermoflexales bacterium | reverse complement strand
CCGGCGTTCGTCAGCACCACGATGAGCTACACAGCGAGCGTGGTCCACGCCGTGAGCAGCGTGATCGTGACGCCGACGGTGAACGACGCGGGGGCGACGTACACCGTGGCGACGTCGTCGGGCGCCTGCGCCTCGAACGCGTGCGCGCTGAACGTGGGAGCCAATCCCATCACCGTGACCGTGACGGCCGCGGACGGCGTCACGAAGCAGAACTACGTCGTGACGATCACCCGCGCCTCCGCGTCGACGCCGACGAACAACAATGCGTATGTCACTCCCAGTTCCGGCGGCGTCACCACGTCGACGGTGGCCATCATCGGCCCGGTCGGCAGCGGCTTCACCGGCGCCACCGGCGTGTTCGTCAAGGGCGTCAAGCTGTTCCACGTGGTGCGCAGCGACCGCCGCGTCGAGTTCGCCATGAAGCAGAGCGTGGCCGTGGCCGGCACCACCGTCGACGTCGTGCTCGTCAAGGCCAGCGGCGCGGTCGTGACCATCACTCAGGCGTACACCTTCACCGGGCCGACCAGCACGTCCGGCAGCACGTCCACCGGCGCCGTGCTGACGACGACCAGCGGCGTCACCGTCACCGTGCCCCGGCAGGCGGCGGCGCGGCCGGATGCGGCGCAGATCGGCGGCAGCCTGGTGATCACCTACGCGCCGAGCGGCGTGTTGACGCCGCCCGGCGACGTGCCGCTCTCGTTCTTCGACGTGGCCGTGAGCATCGACGACAGCCCAGCCGCTACGCTGACGAACGCGCTCACCATGGAACTGCCCGTCGATCCGGCGGTGGTGCCGGCTGGGCAGCGGCCGTGGTTGTATGAATGGACCGCAGAAGAGGAAAGAGGGGAGAGGAGTGAGGAAAGAGAGGAAGAGGGGAATGCTCTCACTTCTCGTTCCTCTTCCCTCATTTCTCTTTCCAGCGGTCAGTGGTCGGTAGTCGCGAACCAGACCTACGACCCGGCGACCGGCCTCGTCACTGCGCCGACGAACCGCCTCGGGACGTATGCGCTGGTGACGGCGGCCATGCGGTCGGTGTATGTGCCGTATGTGACCACCGACGCGCCGCGGCGGTAGGGGGCGCCTCACCCCCTGGCCCCCTCTCCGCCGAAATTTCGCGCGCTTATCAGTACTTTGCCCGGTACAAACGGAAGCGAAATCAAGGGGGGCAGGGGGTGAGGCGTAGGCGACGGCGAAATTTCGCCCCAAACGGCGGATGCACCCCTACCGCGTTAGAGAGCGCCGGTTGCGCTACAATTCCCGTTCATCGACGTCGATCAGGACGAGTAGGCGCAGCGCTAAGCGCGCAGAGAGCCGGGCATTCTGGTGCAAGCCCGGTGCGCAGAGCAGCGCGGAATGGACCTGGGAGTCGCGAGCTGAACCGAGCGCGTGAGCGCCGCAGTAGGCGAGCCGGAGCCGCCACCGTTAGCGGGCGGAGCGTATGGTTGTACGCGTGACAAGGCGCTGCTGCGGCGGCGCAAAACAGGGTGGCACCACGAGCAGCGGCTCTCGTCCCTCGCAGGACGGAGCCGTTTTTGTTTTCCGAGGTTATGGCAAGACTCACGATCAAACCCACACTCGACGAAGTGCGCGCGCTGGCGGCGCAGGGCAACATGGTGCCCGTCTACGCCGAACTCGCATCCGACCTCGACACACCGGTGTCGCTCTTTCTCAAACTGGCCGGCGAGGAGCCGTCCTTCCTGCTCGAAAGCGTCGAGGGTGGCGAACACGTCGGCCGCTACTCATTCCTCGGCGTGCGCCTGCGCGAGGCGCTCGTCTTCGCCGACGGCGCGCTGCGCCGCCACCGCCTCGACGGCAGCGCGCTGTCCGTCGAGCCGTGGAGCTCACCACGCCTCGACCTGTCGCAGCCGGTGTCGCCGCACGACGAGCTCGAAGCGCCGCGCACACCCGACCTGCTCGACATGCTGCGCGCCGAAATGCAGCAGTACCGCTTCGTCGCCGTGCCCGGCCTGCCGCGCTTCTGCGGCGGACTCGTCGGCTACACCGGCTACGACGTGGTGCGCCAGTTCGAGAAGCTGCCCGGCACCGCCAAAGACGTGCTCGGCATCCCCGACGCCGTCTACTTCCTGGCCGACACGCTCGTCGCCTTCGACCGCGCCCGCCAGCGCATCCTGCTGATCGCCAACGCCCGCATCGACGGCCCCGGCGGCGTGGCCGGCGGCTACGACGAAGCCGTGGCGCGCATCAAGACCATTCACGCCCGCGTCAACGCCCAGCTCGCCGCGCTCACACCCGACCCGAACGCCGAGTGCACGCCCGCCGCCAGCAACAGGACGCAGGCCGAATACGAAGCCTCGGTGCGTGCGGCCAAGGAATTCATCGCCGCCGGCGACACGTTCCAGATCCAGGTGTCGCGCCGCGTGCGCCGCCGCACCACAGCGCACCCCTTTTCGATCTATCGCACGCTGCGCCGCATCAACCCCTCGCCGTGGATGTTCTACATGAACTTCGCCGGCCTGCTGCCGCGCGCCGAACCGATGCGCATCATCGGCGCCTCGCCCGAGCTCAACACGCGCTTCGAAAACGAGATCGCCACCGTGCGCCCGATCGCCGGCACCCGCCGCCGCGGCGCCACCGAAGCCGAGGACAAGGCGCTGGCCGAAGAGCTGCTGGCCGATCCCAAGGAACGCGCCGAGCACGTCATGCTCATCGACCTCGGCCGCAACGACATCGGCCGCATCGCGCGCTACGGCACCGTTCACGTGCCCGACCTGATGGTCATCGAGCGCTATTCGCACGTCATGCACATCGTCTCCGAAGTGCAGGGCCGCGTGCGCGACGGACTCGACATGTTCGACGTGCTGCGCGCGACGTTCCCGGCCGGCACGCTGACCGGCGCACCCAAAGTGCGCACGATGGAGATCATCGAAGAGCTGGAAGGCGAACGCCGCGGCCTCTACGGCGGCGCGATCGGCTACTTCTCGTTCAACGGACAGATGGACACCTGCATCGCCATCCGCACCATCGTCATGCTGGGCGACGCGTGCTACGTGCAGTCGGCCGGCGGCATCGTCGCCGACAGCACGCCGACCGGCGAATACGAAGAGACCGCCAACAAGATGCGCGGCTCGCTGGTGGCCATCGACGAAGCGGAAGCGGATTACTAGACGGGAGGCATCATGATCGTCGTCATCGACAACTACGATTCGTTCACCTTCAACCTCGTGCAGTTCCTCGGCGAACTCGGCGCGGATCTGCGCGTGCTGCGCAACGACAAGACCGACGTGGCCGCGCTCGAGCGCATGCGGCCGGCCGGCATCGTCATTTCGCCCGGCCCCGGCTCGCCGGAGAAGGACAGCGGCATCAGCAACGACGTGCTGCGCGCGTTCAGCGGCAGGCTGCCGATCCTGGGCGTGTGCCTCGGCCAGCAATGCATGGGCCACGTGTTCGGCGGCCGCGTCATCCGTGCGCCGCGGCTGATGCACGGCAAAGTTTCGCCGGTGTATCACGACGGCCAGGGCCTGTTCGCCGGCCTGCCCAGCCCGTTCGACGCCACGCGCTACCATTCGCTGATCGTCGAGGAGCCGCTGCCGCCGGCGCTGATCGCCACCGCGCACACCGCCGAGGGCGAACTCATGGGCGTGCGCCACCGTGAACACCCGACCTACGGCGTGCAGTTCCACCCCGAGAGCATCCTGACGGCGCACGGGAAACAGCTGCTGGGGAACTTCCTGGCGATTGTTATGCAGTACCCGGCTTCTTAGAAGCCGGGTTACTTTCCTTCGTTTCGAAGGTCACAGCCCAGCCCATGCACCTCCGCGAACTGCGCACCCAGATCTCCGACTACGCCGAGCGCACCGCGGCGCTGCACGAACAGCGCCGCACCCGCCTCGACGGCCTGCTCGCCGCGCTGCGGGGCGTCGCCGACGCCGATGCCCCGCAGGCACTCGGCGCCCGCTTCGACGTCGGCGAATCCCCCGCCGCCGCCTTCCCCTTCGGCGACGAGCCGCACGCCTTCGCCCTGATCGCCGCCGACGGCTCGCAGATCATGCCCGACCGCCACAAGCCGGTCGTGTTCGCCTACGTGCAGGCCGCCGCCGCCTGCATCGTCTACGGCTGCGCAGACGTCCCGGCCGCGCAGCGCGCCGCCGAGGAAATTCAGCGCGACGTGCGTTCGCGCCTGCTCTCCGAGCTCGATCTGCCGATCGGCGAAAACGCCAACCCGGCCGCCGAAGTCTCCAACCTGCGCGACGTTCTCGAAATTCAGCTGCTGGCCGACGCCTGCGCGCGCTTCGCCGCCCTCGGCGTGCGCCCGATCGTCGTCGCCGACGGCTCGATCGTGCCGTTCGCCCTGCTCAACGAACGCACGCTCGCCAACCCGGTGCAGACCGACAAGCTGCTGCGGCCGATCGTCGCCGCGCTGAACGCCATGCGCGCCGCCGACGCGATCGTCGTCGGCTACATCGACCGGCCGAACAGCGCCTCCGTGGCGCAGGCCTGCGCGCTGTTCGCCCTGCCCGCCGACGCCCGCAACGACGAGGACGCCGCGCGCGCCGCCGCCGCCGGCGTCGAGGGCATCTACGACCGCCACATCCTCGAAGACACGCTGCCGCCCGGCTGCCGCAGCGCGCTGTTCGACCCCGGCTGGAAGGTCAACGAGCCCAAGCACCTCGGCGTGCACGCCATGCGCGCCTGCTACGCCAACTTCGGCGACGGCGCGAGCGCACGCGCGATCATCGCCCGCCTCGAAACGCCGCTGTGGTGCGCCGACGCCGCGCGCCTCGCCGCCGTCACCGGCGTGCTGCGCCGCCACGCCGCGCTCGACCCCGACGGCTATCCGTTCATCCTGAAGGCCGCCCACGAACTCGCCGTCGTCGGCCGCGACGACCAGCGCGAAATCGAAGCCGCCCTGGAACAGGAGCTGCTCGCGCGCGGCATGCGCCCGCGCTATTCACCCAAACAGGCGGCGAAGAATCGGGAATAGATGAGGGACCGCCGACCGCAGACGGCCGACGGCGGTCTGCCATCGGTGCCGTGCGACAATACCGGCCATGTTGACACGCCGCGCTTTTCTCGCACTCGCCGCAACACTGCTGGCGGCCTGCGCACCGGCAGCGACTGCAACGCCGACCACATCGACGCCGACCGAGGCTCCTGCCGCCACGCTCGCCCCCGCAGCGACCAAGACGGACGCCCCGATTCCCACGAACGCGCCGACGAACGCGCCGACGGATGCACCGAGCGCGACGGACGCCGCCGAGACGACCGCTGCGCCGGCCGAGCTGGCGCGCCCGGTCTTCCTCGACTTCTACGCCCCGTGGTGAGGATCGTGCATGGCGATGAAGCCTGTCGTTGGCAGGCTCGAAGAAGAATACCTGGGACGCGTCGAGTTCCGCGCGCTGAACATCGACGACGCCGAGACGATCGATGAACAGGAAAAATACCGTTTCATCGGACAGCCGCAGTTCGTCATCCTCGATCGCAACGGCGAGATCCTCGCCTCGCACAATGGCATCATCCGCTACGAAAAGCTCAAGGCGGATTTGGAGAAGGCATTGGGGGAGTGATAGTAGAAAGTGATAGTGATAGTGGAGAGTGATAGTGCACTCTCCACTATCACTATTACTCTCTCTGCTATCACTCTCCCCGTCTTCGCCGCAACTTTCCCGCAAGCCGCGCGCGAAAAATCTATGCAATTGTGGAAGTTTCCATGACCGCAATGGATTGCGGTGTGGGCGAGGCTGCCCTACACTCTTCCTGTCATGGGAAGAATTACGCAATCGCTCGACGGCCAGTGGCAGTTCTGGCTCGACGTCAACGGCTCGCTCAAGCTCAACAGTCTCGATAAGACGCCCCGCCGCGAAGTTTCGGTGCCGGCGCCGTGGCAGGCGCACGACGGACTGCGCGACGCCTCCGGCATCGGCTGGTATCGCCGCACATTCAAACTGAACGCCAAGGCGCTCACCGATTCGGCCGTGGTGCTGCGCTTCGGCGCGGTCGACTACATCGCCGACGTGTGGGTCAACGGCAAGAAGGCCGGCTCGCACGAGGGCGGCTACCTGCCGTTCGAGCTCGACGTCACCAAGCTCGTCGTCTCCGGCGTCAACACCGTCGTGGTGCGCGTCGACGACACGCTGGCGCGCTTCGCCGAAATTCCGCACGGCAAGCAGTCGTGGTACGGCCCGATCTCCGGCCTGTGGCAGTCGGTCACGCTCGAATCGCGCCCGGTGGTGCACATCACCGAACTGCGGCTCACGCCGAACGGCGAAGCGATCGACGTGCGCATCTCGCTCAGCAAGGCGGCGCGCGGCCAGTCTGTGAAGCTCACCGTCACCGGCCCGCGCGGCGGACACATCACAGAGTGCGAGGTGCCGGTGAAGGGCGCCACGGTCACGGCGTCGTGCGAGGTGAAGGACCCGGCGCTGTGGGACCTCGATTCACCCAACCTCTACACGGTGCGCGCGACGATCGGCAAGGACACGGTCGAGGACACCTGCGGCTTCCGCACGATCGAATCGCGCGACGGCAAGCTGTGGCTGAACGGCATCCCGGTCTACATGCGCAGCGCGCTCGACCAGGACTACTACCCGGACGGCATCTACACCCCGCCGTCGCTCGAATACATCGAGGACCAGTTCCGCAAGGCCAAGGCCATGGGCCTCAACAGCCTGCGCATTCACATCAAGGTCGGCGACCCGCGCTATTACATCGCCGCCGACCGCGTCGGCCTGCTGATCTGGACCGAGATGCCGAACTGGCAGGTGCTGACCGAAGCGACGAAGGCGCGCGCGCGCGAAACGTTCGAGGGCATGCTCGCCCGCGACTGGAACCGCCCGAGCATCGTCATCCGCAGCGTGATCAACGAAGCGTGGGGCATCGACATCTACGACCCGTCGAACCGCCAGTGGATGGCGGATTCGTACGACTGGCTCAAGGCCGCCGACCCGGCGCGCCTGGTCGTCGACAACTCGGCCTGCCACAGCAACTTCCACGTCGTCACCGACATCGACGACATGCACATCTACTACACGATCCCGGACCACTACACGCAGTTCCGCGACTGGACGCGCGCGTACGCCGGCCGGCCGAAGTGGACGTTCACGCCGCAGGTGACCACGCCCGAGGAGCGCCGCAAGTTCATCCGTGAACAGTGGACGGCCGACTGGATCGAGCCCGCCGCCGAAAACCGCCGCCACGGCGACGAGCCGCTGATCGTTTCGGAATTCGGCAACTGGGGCCTGCCCGACCTCGACCTGCTGCGCAAGCACTACAACGGCGACCCGTGGTGGTTCGACACCGGCCTGCAGCACGGCGAGGGCCAG
>JBIIIA010000155.1:0-7307 GCA_044235195.1 Thermoflexales bacterium | reverse complement strand
AAGCGGATCGGCGAGATCTCTGTGCCTGCTGCGCCGTCGGCCCGTCATCCCGAGTGCAGCGAGAGGCTGACGTTGCTTTACAAAAATCTGTGGCGCTCCGCGCGCCCGGGGCGCCGGCCCGTGCGCTCTTCAGCGCTGAATCACCGTCCTGATCGTGTGCGCTTCGCCCGGAGCCACGGTGACTGCGGCGTCGAGCGCGTTGGCCGCCTCGATGCACAGCATGCCCGTCCACTCGTCGTCGCCGAAGTCGGACATGCGTGCGGCTTTGTCGATCCACGGATTCCAGACGACGGTGCTGTGCGAGCCGGATTTCGCGACGATCACGCGGCGCGCGCCGTCGTGCAGTTCGCAGTCGCCGGCGTGCGCGTAGACGCGATCGGTCTCCGCCGTGAAGCGAAGCGGCCCGCGCTGCACATGTGCGCCGCCGTGGACTTTGTCGGCGAACGGCGCGCCGTCCAGGCCGGTGATCGTGACGCGTCGCACGTCGTCGACGGCCAGATACGTGTGCAGCGCCTCGGTGATGGTGAACGGTGCGTCGCCGGTGTTGCGCGTGGTCAATGCGAGGTCGAGCGCGGCGCCGAAGCGCGCCTCGAACGTCAGCGCGAAATCGTGCGGCCACAGTGCGCGCGACTCGTCGTCGCTGGAAAGCGACAGGCGCACGCGGGTTTCCAGCCGCGTCGCCTCGATGCTTTCCAGCGTCCACGCGCGGGTGCGGGCGAAGCCGTGCGCGCGGGCGTGCGGGTCCGCAGGATGCGGGCCGAACCACGGCCAGCAGAGCGGCACGCCGCCGCGGATCGGTGCGCCGGCGGCGAACACGGCGCGCTCACTCATCCAGAGCGCGTCGCGGCCGCCGCGCGGGCGCCAGCGCGTGACGTGCGCGCCGTGCAGATAAATCTCCGCGCTGCATGCTTCGTTCTCGATCGTGATGCGGGGCAGCCCGCCGCGTCCATCGGTGATCATCGATTCAACTCCCGTACGCAGCGCTGCAGTGCAGCGCGATAGCTGTAGTGCTCGACTTCGAGCAGGTGCCGCGTCGAGTCGACGTAGCGAATGCCGCGATTGTGCAGGCCGTTGCCCTGCGTGCGTCGTCGGCGCAGCTTTTCAGCGGATGCCGAACCGGCGCGCCGCGCGCGAAGGAATGCGGCCACCGCCTGCGACTGGTAATCGGCCAGGCCGAACTGTCCGCTGTCGGGCTGGATCAGGCCGACGACGAACAGCGTGTCGTGCTGCGGATGGAAGACGTTGAGGAACAGCTCCGGGCGGCCGTTGCGCCAGTTCAGATGCTCGTTGGCAATGAACGGAAACGTGATGCGGAAGCCGGTGGCGTAAATGATCACGTCGATTCGTTCTTCCGTTCCATCGACGAAGTGAACGCGATCGCCGCTCAGTTCCTGCACGTCGGGCTTGTGGCGGATGTCGCCGTGGCCGACGGCGTAGAGCAGCGTCTGGTTGACGATCGGATGTGTCTCGAAAAAACGGTGATCCGGTGCGGGCAGTCCGTAGTCCTGCGGCAGCCCGGTGGTGAGCTTGAGGATCAGGCCGTAGCTGAGTCGCTGCAGCCAGAGCGGGGCGCGTAGTTTGAGAAAGCGTTCGTTGACGACGTCGCTCGGCTTTCCGAACACGAATTTCGGGTTGTAGTAATAGCCGCGGCGCGTACTGAGAAAAGTCGATGCGGCGTTCTGCGCGCTCTCGACGGCGATGTCGCAGCCGCTGTTTCCCGCCCCGACCACCAGCACGCGCTTGTCGCACAGCACTTCGGGCGTCTTGTATTGGCACGAATGCAGTGTCATGCCGTCGAACGAGCCGGGAAACTCTGGGAATTTCGGATCCCAGTTGTGGCCGTTGCAGATGACCACGGCGCCGTAGCGACGCCGTTCCCCGCTGGTGAGTGTGACGTCCCAGCGACCGCCGTCGGCCGGCTCGATGCGCTGCACGCCGGTCTCGAACGTGATTGCGTCGTACAGCCCGAAGCGGCGGGCATAGGAGCGCAGATATTCGTGCACCTGCCAGTGGTTCGGATAGGCGGGAAATTCCGCCGGCATCGGGAAGTCCGTGTATTCGGTGAGCGACTTCGACGAGATCAGGTGCGTCGAGCGATACACTGAACTGCCCGGCTTGCCGTAGTACCAGTTGCCGCCGACGTCGTCGTTTTTTTCGAAGACGTCGCAGGCGATGCCGTTCTGCAGCAGATTCTTGGCGGCCGCCAGGCCGGAGGATCCGGCGCCGACGACGCACACTCGTTCGGTGTAATCGGTGTTCATGATGGGGTCGGGTCGGCGACGGTGCGGTGCTCCGCACGCACGCGCCGCGCCATGAGGAGGATCCAGATTACGGCCAGCGCCGCTGTGATCGCGGTGCTCGTGAGGACGCCGGTGCTGGGGCTGCTGCGCTGCGCCACGACACCCCAGATCGGACCGAACACTCCCATGACGAGGGTGAAGCCGACCATGTCGAGCGCCATCACGCGGCCGCGCAGGGCGTCGGGCGTTTCGCGCTGCACATAGATGCGGCTCGACGTCCACAGGTTGCCGCTGCCGAGATGGCCGAGGAAGATGCCGAGCGCACCGAGCACCGCGAACGGGCTGCCGCCCCAGATGGAATAGCCCGCGATTGCGACAGCGAATCCTCCGCACAGAACGAGGAAAAAGTCGCGCAGTGTCTTCGGCTGGAAGACCAGCGGGAGCAGCATCGGTCCGAGGAAAGACCCGGTGCCGCGCGCGGCGTACAGCCAGCTGGTGCCCACGTCGCCGAGATGATAGACGTCGTACGAGAACACGGAATACAGGCCGGCGGTGGCGAACGTGATCGAGAAGATCGTTTTGGCCAGCGATATGCCGAGCACGGTCGGCGTCATCCAGAGGAAGCGCGCTCCGTCGGTCAGCGCTCGCAAAGAGAGTCGGCCGGCGGTCTGGCCCGGTGCATTGAATCTCCCGCGCACCCGCAGGATGAAATACGCCGAACACGCGAACGACATCGCGTTCACGACGAAGGCTGTCTCGCGGCCGAAGTAGAGCGTGACGAGGCCGCCGGCGAACGCGCCGAGCATCGACACGCTGGCCCAGGTCGATTGCTGCAGGGCGTTGGCTGCGGCGAGTTCGTGCGGTCGGCAGAGATTCGGCTGCGCAGCCGAAATCGCCGGGCCGAAGATCGCCTCGCCGATGGACAGCGTCGCCACGACGACGTAGGCGATCCAGAGCGTATCTGACGTATTCACGAACAGCAGGAGCAGCGCCACTGCGGCGCGCACCAGATCGACGGCGACGGCCAGCATGCGCCGGTCGAAGCGGTCGGCCAGATAGCCACCGATGGTGAGGCTGGCCAGCGCATTCGGCAGCACTGTCAGCGTCTGCACGAGCGTGGCGGCGAGCGCATCACCGGTGATGTGATAGATTAACCCGAGCAGCGCAACCGAATTGAACCAGTCACCGAACTGCGAAATGACCTGCGCCAGCCAGATGTTGCGAACATCGGCATTGTTTCTCAAGAGAACGACGTAACCGTTCAGGCCGCGTGGGAGCGCGGCGGGCGTAGCGGACGACATGGCGCAAGTGTACCCATCAAACCCCGTCCATGGCGCCGGCCGGGTGCATCCGCCGTTAGGGGCGAGTTTCGATCGCCGTCACGCCTCACCCCCTGACCCCCTCTCCCCCTGAATTTCGCTCCAGCTCTGACTGAGAAACGCTCAAAACGGCGCGCGAAATTTCGGCGGAGAGGGGGCAAACGCCGCCACGCTCCCCCTCTTCGCCGAGATTTCGCGTGCTTACCGGTACTTTGCTCGACAGAAAAGTAAGCGAAATCGAGGGGGAGAGGGGGTCAGGGGGTGAGGCGTGAGAAAGTGCACCCTAAACGGCGGATGCACCCGGCCGCACTGCGCCGTGACTACGCGGCGTCCATCCACTTCGGTCGGGCGATTTCGACGGCGACGGCGCCCTCTTCGATGCGCACTGGGAAAGTGCGCATCGGCGTCGAGCCTTCCGGTTCGACGCACGCGCCGGAACGCACATCGAAGCGCCAGCCGTGCAGCGGGCATTCGATTGCACCGTCGTAGTAATGCCCGTACGTCATGTCGCCGTTGGCGTGCGGACAGATCGGCGTGAACGCGCGCACTTCCTCGTCGGAGAGCCTCAGCAGCAGCACGAAGCCGTTCTGCGTCTTGACGCGCTTGGGCTGATTGAGCTTCAGGTCGGCGACGTTGACGCCGGTCGGAATGTAGGAATCGTTCTGTGTTTCGCTCATAGCGGGGCGGATTATTCATCAGACGAAGAAAATTCGCACACATCGATCACGAAAGATTTTCGAGAAACCACGCCGCCACCTGTTCCATTTCGGTGCGGTACAGCACTACCGAGATGTGTGATGCCTGACTCACCAGGAGAAGCTGTTTGTCGGGTTGTGCGGCGGAATACAACTTTCGTGCGTTGATCGGAGGCACGGCGATGTCCGCGGTGCCGTGCACGAACAGCGTCGGCCGCGCGCCGAGAGTGGCGATGGTGCGCTCCATGTCGAAGCGCGCGATCATGTCGTACAGGCTTTCGCCGAATCGCGCGCCGCCGATGCTGAACCATTCGGCCAGAATCTGGCGCGGCGAGCTGTAGCGCAGCAGGCTGATGTTGCGCGGCTGCAGCAGCTGCAAGCCCTCGCGCCAGCGTTTCCACTCGGTGACCGGTTCGAGTCGCACCGGGCTGGCGATCGTGGCCATAGCAGCGATGCGCGCGTCGTCGACTGTCAGCCCGGCCGCCTGGCAGCCGCCGAAGCTGATGCCGAGTGCGCCGACGCGGCGCACGCCGGGCTGCGCATGCAGCCAGTTCGACGCGGCGCGGGCGGCGTGGCGCACCGTGGCATACGTCGTCGGCGTGTGCATGTGCTCGCCATGCCCGGGTGGATCCATGCTCACGACGCCGAGGCCGCGCGCCAGCAGCGCGCGAATCAGTACGTGTTTGAACGCGAATCGATTGTCGCCGGCGCCGCAGATCAGCAGCACCCAGGCACCGCTGACTCGTCGCGGTGTAAACATCGTGGCGGGAATGGCGTGTCCACCGCCGACGACGATCGGCGTCACCGGGATCGCCACGTGCAGTGCGTCGTAGCCGGAGTCGGGCGTCGGATTCAAGAGTTGTTGTGTATGCGTGGCCATGCTGTGATGCAGTCGGCGGTCGGCGGTCGAAAATCGGCGACCCGATTACAATTCCCTGATCCTTCCGGGCCTATAGCTCAATGGCAGAGCAGTCCGCTCATAACGGATTGGTTCTTGGTTCGAATCCAAGTGGGCCCATTTGTCTTCACAGGCACGCGGTGAACACATTGTGAATCGGCTCGAGGTCGACGCCGTGCAGGCCGGGATCCATCAAGTTCGTCAGGAACGCGAAGCACACGCCGTCCTGCGGGTAGACCCAGAACTTGCACCCGCCCCAGCCGTTGTGGCCGTAGGTGGCCTTGTGCGCGATGGCGCGGCTGCGCGACGGCACGACCCACGTCAAGCCGAAGTCGATCTCCGACGTCCAGTCGTCCGGCAGAATCGACGAGATGCCGACGGTCTGCGGTCGCGTCATCTCAGCCAGCGTGTGGCGATGAATGACGGACGTGCCGCCGCCGAGCAGGCTGCGGCCGAGCGCCAGCAGATCGGGCGCGCTGCTGAACAGTCCGGCGGCCGGGTGCTTCAGCTGCAGGAAGCGCTCGTAGTCGATCGCTACTTTTTCGGCGCCGACCATCGGGATGAAGCGGCCGGGATCTTTTTCGTGCGTGTCGAATGACGTGTTGCGCATACCGAGCGGCCCGAACACGTGCTGCTGCAGATGCGCCTCGAGCGAATTGCCGGTCACGGCCTTCACGATCTCTTCCTGCGCGATGAACGCGTTGTTGCTGTACTGCTTGTGCGAGCCGGCGCGGAAATTCACGCCTGCGCCGCCGAGATACGACGCCTTGTCGGTGGTGGGAGACAACGAAGCTTCACTGATGCCGGCGGTATGCGTGTACAGATGCCACAGCAGCACCTTGTCCATGCGATTGGGGCCGAACCACGGCAGGTGTGTTTTCACTTCCTGCCCGAGGTGCAGGCGGCCGCGTTCCCACAGCTGCATCGATGCCAGTCCGGTGATCGGCTTCGTCACCGACCACAGCAGATACGGATCGTCGGTGGCGACCGGCGCGCCGTTCGGCCGTGTGCCGAACGCGGCGAGTTCAAGCACGCCGTTCTTGTCGGCGACGCCGAATACGGCCGAGGGGAGCTTGCCGGTGTCGACGAGCGTGCGTACGTGATCGAGGACAGGAGAGAACTGGCTCATAACCGGTAATTATCCGCCCGAATCAGGTTCACGCACTCGGCGACTCCAATTGCAGCTCGGACCACACGCGATCAGAGCGTCGCAACAGCGATGAGGAATGCTGGTCGGCCGGCCGCGCTGCGACTGATCTTCGGTGTGATGCGATCGCTGCGTACGAGCGCTATCGTCGGTCGCATGGTGTTCGGCAATCTCGTGCGCCGGCCGCTGCGTTCACTGCTGACGATTCTCGGCATCGGCGTCGGCGTTGCTGCGGTGGTCGCATTGACGACCTTCGCCGATGGCCTGGTGTCTGCATTTTCGAACGTATCGGCCACGTCGGAAGCGGACATGGTGGTGTCGCAGCAGGATGCGATGGTGCTCGTCATGTCGGTGGTCGACGCCGACGTCGGCGATGAGCTCCGTGCGCTGCGCGGCGTCGACGCCGTCGCCGGCACCGTCGTCGGAGTCATGCAGCTGCCGGAGGTGCCGTACTTCCTCGTAATCGGCGAAGATCCGGATGAGTTTTTGCTCGGGCACTATCGCTTGATCGCCGGAGATCCCATCTCCGATCGCGGTGAGGTCATGCTGGGTGCGCGGATCGCGCGCCGCATGGACATACTCGTCGGCGATCATTTCGGCATCGGGCAGCGTCGCTACACCGTAGCAGGCATCTACGAAACCGGCACGGCATTCGAGGACGGTGGGGCGGTGCTGTCGCTGGAAGATGCGCAGACGCTGTTCGATAAACGCGACCGGGTGAGCTATTTCAGCGTGCGGCTGCGCGATCCATCGTTCGCGGCGCAGGTGCGCGCGACGATCGAAGAACGCTGGCCGGATGTGACGACGTCGGGCAGCGCTGCGTCGGCTGAACGGTTCGATGCGATGCAGATCTATCGTTCGCTCGGATGGTTCTTCAGCATGTTCGCCGTCATCATCGGTGGATTCGGCATGACGAATACGTTGCTGATGAGCGTGCTCGAGCGCACGCACGACATCGGCATTCTGCGCGCGCTCGGCTGGCGTCGTCGGCGCGTGGTGGGCATGATC
>JBIIIA010000154.1:0-7334 GCA_044235195.1 Thermoflexales bacterium | reverse complement strand
GCAAGCAGGGCTTCGTGGCTCGCAGCAACGAGCATCCCGAGCGCATCCCGACCTATGAGCAGTGGCTGGCGCAGTGGGATGGAATCCCCGTCGGCAGCTACTAGAAATTTTCTTTTCATGATCGATTCCTACGCGCGCGCGCTGCGCCATTCGATTGCCCTCGACAAGCCGGCGGTGAATTTCTTCGAGGGCGCGCTGCTCGGCAACGGCGGCCTGGGCGTCGTCGTGTGCACGCGCCCGGACGGCGTGGTGCTGCACTTCGGCCACAACGCCGTGTGGGACGTGCGCGTCGACGAGAGCCATGCGCCGCACATCGGCACTTTTCGCGAAGTGTTCGAGCGCGTGCGCGCCGTGCCGCCCGACGCGGCGTCGCTCGAGGACGATCCGTGGTGTCGTGACTACTTCGCGCGCATGCGTGCGCCGTACGCCAAACCGTATCCGCGGCCGTTTCCGTGCGGGTCGCTGCTGCTGGCGTTCGATCGTCGGCGCGTGGAGCTGCTCGGCCACGAGCTGTGCATCGCCGACGGCGTGTGCACCGTGCGCCTGCTGCAGGACGGACAGGCGCGGCGCGTGGAGATCTTCGTCGAACGCGAAGTCGATCGCGTGCACATGCGCGTCGTCGACGCATACGGCGACCTGGCGCCGTCGCCCTTCGATCGCATCAAGCTGCTGCCCGACCCGGACACGCCGCCGGAATTTCCGGACGCGGCGGCGGAGCCGGACGACGCGGCGTCGCTGCTGTCGTTTCAGCAGCGTATGCCGGCGCGCGAGCCGCACGAGTACGACCGCGCGCGCGGGCACGCCGACGATCGCGCCTTTCGCCTCGCTGTGCGTGTGAGCGGAAATGTGGCGCGCGCCACGCGCGAGAACTGGCACGGCGACGCCGAGCCGATGAGCGAATTCGAACGAGCGATCGTCGGTGACGCGCCGTTCGTGGCCTGCGTGCAGCTCGATCACGGGCGAGCAGATGCACTACCTGCACCGGCGCTGCCGGATGCCACGGCCGACGCGCATCGCGCCGCGGCGGCGACTGCGCAGGCGCAGTGGCGCGCGTTCTGGGCGCGCTCGGGCGTAGCGCTCGACGATGCGCTGCTCGAGGCGACGTGGCATCGCAACGTGTATTTCATGAACTGCGCCGCGCGCGCCGGCGTGACGTGCCCCGGCCTGTTCGCAAACTGGAGCTATCGCAGCATCGGCACGGCGTGGCACGGCGACTACCACATGAACTACAACACGCAGCAGCCGTTCTGGATGGCGTTCTCGACCAACCATCTCGAACTGCATCTGCCGTACGTCGAACTCGTGGAGTTCCTATTGCCGCTGAGCCGCTCGTGGGCGCAGAATTACTACGAGCTGCCCGGCGCGTATTTTCCGCATTCGGCGTATCCGACGAACATGTCGGTCATGCCGTATCCAGTGCCGGACTGGGGCTGGGAAATCTGCGAGACGCCGTGGACGGTGCAGAGCCTGTGGTGGCACTTCACGTATTCACGCGACGTCGAATTTCTGCGCACGCGCGCGTTCACGCCGATCAAGGCTGCCGTCGAATTTCTGGTGGCGTACGTGCAGCGGCCGGAGGCGCACGGCCCGCAGTGGGGCGACGACCAGCTGCATATTTTCCCCACGGTGCCGCCGGAGCTGTACGGCCTGCGCCCGGGCTTCGACCGCGGCTACGACTGCCTCGTCGATCTCACGCTGACGCGCTTCGTGCTGCGCGCATTCCTCGAGGCGTGCGGCGTGCTCGGCGTCGAAGAGCGAGAAGCGCCGCTGCTCGCTGCGGTGCGCGAAGTGCTGGTGCGCCTGCCGGGGAACCCCACGGCCGAGACGCCGGCCGGCCGCGTGTTCGTCTCGGTGCCGGGTGAGCGGCCGGGCGTGGTCTACAACCTGCCGAACAGCACCATGACCGTCTTCCCGGGCGAAGAGCACGGCCTCGGTTCGCCGCGCGACGAATACGAAATTTGTCTGAACAGCCTGCGCACGCAGCGCAACGAGGGCGGCAACGAGCTCGTGATGCTCAACCTGCAGGCGGCGCGGCTGGGCGTGCTCGACATCGAAAAGTTCAAGCGCCAGGTGCGCTACTGCCTGCTGCCGAACGGCACGTGCGCCGACATGGTGCTGCAGACGCTCGGGCGCTACGACGACGCGCGCACGCCGTTCGACTTCATGGCGACCAACGGCATCTGGTTCGAGAATTTCGCGCTGCCGGCGGTCATCGACGAATGCCTGCTGCAGAGCTGGGACGGCGTGCTGCGCCTGTTTCCGAACTGGCCGGCGCGCGGTCGCGCCGAGTTTTCCACGCTGCGCGCGCGCGGCGCGCTGCTCGTCAGTGCGGCGATGCAGGACGGCGTCGTCGAATTCATCGAGATCGTCGCCGAGGCGGATGGCGACGTCGTGCTGCAGATGCCGGCAGGCTGGCGCGCGGCGGGCGTGCGGCGTGGAGACGGCCGCGCCGAGACGCTCGCCGGCGAACGCATGAGCTGGGCGATGGCGCGCGGCGAACGCGTGGTCGTCACGCGTCACGATTGACTATTGCTGCGATTGGCGTACTCTTACGCGCGAATGTCGGCGATCAATTTCAACACCAGGAACGACACCTACCGCAAACTCGTCGGGAATGGGTTGACCTATCGCATCCCGCATTTCCAGCGCGACTACATCTGGACGGAGGACGAATGGGAGGATCTGTGGCTCGATATCCTCGAGATCGTGCAGCATGGACGTGAGCCGGCCCATTACATGGGCTATCTCGTGCTGCAGTCGGACGACGAAAAAACGTTCGATGTCATCGATGGTCAACAGCGACTGACGACGCTTAGCCTCATCGTGCTGGCAGTGTTGAAAAATCTGCAAAAACTGGTGAACACCGGCATAGATACGGACAGAAACAGCCTTCGACTCGAACAGATTCGTCAGACGTACATCGGCTATCTCGACCCCGTCACGCTCATTCCTCGTTCGAAGCTGACTCTGAACCGCAACAATGATCACTATTACCAGACCTATCTGGTTCCACTGGTGAATCTTCCTGTGCGCGGATTTAAGGTAAGTGAGCACTCACTGCGAAAAGCGTTCGAATGGTTCGATCGCCGCATCGACGAGCGTATTCGATCGCTGGGCGGTGACGCCGGCGTCGAGCTTGCGCGGTTCGTCGAAGCGATGAGCGACCGACTGTTTTTCACCGTGATCACGGTGACGGACGAGTTGAACGCATATAAAGTCTTCGAGACGTTGAACGCACGCGGCGTTCGTTTGTCGGCCACGGATCTACTGAAAAACTATTTGTTCTCCGTGCTGGAGCGCGCCGGCGGAAATGAGTATGAAATACGGGCTCTCGAAGATCGCTGGGATGCCATCGTGACGCGACTCGGCAGTGAAGACTTCCCCGATTTTCTGCGCCTGCATTGGAATAGTCGCAATCCGTTCGTGCGTCAGACAGAACTGTTCAAAGTGATTCGAGATCGTATTCGTTCCCGTGAGCAGGTGTTCGAGCTGCTGCGCGGGATCGAAGAAGATCTCGACGTGTATCTGGCGCTTTGGACGCCGGAAACTTCGCAGTGGCCGTCGGCTGCAAAAAAATCCGCTTCCGAGCTGCGGTTGTTCGGTGTACGGCAGCCGACGCCGCTGCTGCTGGCTGTGAGGCGTACATTCGGAGATGTGGATTTCGATGCGGTGCTGCGCGCCTGCGTCGTCATTTCCTTTCGCTACAACGTGATCGCGAATCAGCCTGCGCACGAACAAGAGCGTGTCTACAATGCCGTCGCTGCGGACGTCAGCAGCGGAAAGGTGCGACTTGTGAATCAGGTGGTCGAATCATTGCGTTCGATTTATCCGAGTGACGATGCGTTTCGTGCCGCTTTTCGAGACAAAATTCTTCGCACGACGCAATCGAGGAACAGACGCGTCGTGCGATACATGCTGTGTGCACTCGAGAAACAGGAATCCGGCATCGATCATGATTTTGAAAGCGCCGTCTTCGACATCGAGCATGTTCTTCCTGAACATCCTCGCGATGGATGGGAGGCATTCACCGATGCGGAACACGAGGCGCTCGTTTATCGGCTGGGAAACATGACGCTGCTGAATCGCGGATCGAATCGTGATGTGGGGAATGCTCCGTACACCTTGAAGCGTGACGTGTATTTGAAAAGCGAATTTCGCGTGACGAACCGTCTTGCGGAGCACTCACATGAATGGACGCCGCAGCGCATCGATGCTAGACAAATCGGCATGGCGAAAACAGCGACTGCTATCTGGCGAATTGCACAACTTTCATGAAGGATTGAGATGGCGAATATTCTTACCCACGGCCCGTTTCCCATCGTCGGCTGGGCCGGCCCCGGCGGCGACATGATCCGTCCGGACGTGATGCGCGGCATGAGCGCCGGCGGCTTCACGGTGAGTCACTCTGCAGTGGGCGACGGCACCGATGATCCGCGGCCGGTGCTGCGGGCGCTCGACGTCGCCGCTGAAGCGGGCATGACGCTGCTGCTTGTGCATCCCCTTTGGCATGTCGGCGACGACTTCGTCTTCGACGACGAACGGCGCCGGCGGATCCGTACGCTGGTCGAGGCGGTGCGGGATCATCCGGGTCTGTACGGCTATCACCTGCGCGACGAGCCGCGTTATCACATGTTGCCGCTGCTGGCCGACGTGCAGCATTTCATCGAGGAGCTCGACGGCGAACACGTCTGTTACCTGAATCATTTCCCGCCGATCGAAGGGTGGGGCGCGGCGACGCCCGAGGCATTCTGGCTGCGCTACATCGAGCTGGCGCGGCCGAAGTTCCTGAGCTACGACCATTACCCGATGGTGCTCGGTACCGATGCCGATATTGCCGCGTCCGCTGGTCTGCCGAACGTTTTTCCGCAGGAGAAGCTGATCGTCAAGAGCGACTATTTCGCCTGTCTGGAGCTTGTGCGTACGATGGCGGTGCACAACCGCGTGCCGTTCTGGGCGTTCACCTGCAGCGTGCGGCACGGACCGTATCCCACGCCGACGGAAGGCCACACGCGCTGGCAGTTGTTCAACGACCTGGCGTACGGCGCGCTCGGCCTGCAGTATTTCACCTATGCGCACGACGAAGCGATGGTGCGCGCCGACGGCAGCACCACGCCGATGTGGGAGATCGGCCGCACGATCAATCGTGAGATTCATGCCATGGCGCCGGTGCTGCGCGGGCTGCGCAGCGTCGGCGTGTTCCGCACCGGGCCGGTGTGGAGCGGCACGCGCTCGATGGCGCGCGCCGATCAGTGGCCGATGCCGAAGCTGCTGTGCGAAGGCGACCCGGTCACGCTCGGCTACCTGCTCGACGCCGAGGACCGCGTGCACGTCATGGTCGTCAACGGCAGCCCGTGCAGCTGGTCGCGCGTGACGTTGAAGCTCGACCCGAGGGCGCCATCGACCAGCGCTGTGCCGATCGCCGCAGAAGACGCCGCGCGCACGCCGGCGCTGCGCGAGAAGCTGTACTTCTTCGATGTGAAAGCGCGTGAGTTTCGCGAGCTGTGGCCTGCCGATCCGCAGAACCAGCTCGTCACGCTCGCGCCCGGTGAAGGCCGCCTGTTCCGCATCGGCGGGGCGGGCGCAGGAGTGAATTTCTAGCAATGTCTTATCTCTTCAATCCCTACGTCCGTCTTTTCGACTTTCGCACCCGGTCCAGCCGCAAGGAGTACTGGATGTATCTGCTGTGGACGCTGCCGATCTTCATCGCGATCTTCGCGATGACGGCGTTCGCTGCAACCGCTGTGGTCTTCAACGACTCCGGCTCGAGTGAGGCGGTACAGACCGCGGCCACGCTCACGGCAATCGCCAATGTGCTGATCGTGGCGATCGTGATTCCACTGCCGGCGCTGGCGGTGCGCCGCATGCACGACACCGGCGGCAGCGGCTGGCTGTTGTTCGTGCCGGCGTACGGTGTGCTGCGCGCGGCGTTCCAGCCGGGCACGCCCGGCGCCAACCGCTACGGCAATCCGCCGACGCGGTGATCGCCCATCGTCCGTTATCGTTTTGCGCTGAACAATGAGAAACTGAGCCGAACCTATGCCGAAGAAAACACTACAGCGGCTGCTGTATCTGCATGCCGCCACGCCGAGCATTCGATCCAAAGTGATCGGCATGGCGCTGCACGAACCAGTGCGCGGATCGATCACCGAACTCAACCCGCTGCCGCAGGAATGGCCCTACGCCACGGTGCACGACGCGATTCTGGATGAGTGGCGCGTCGTGCAATTCCCGGTGCAGCTCGCGCCGTTCGATGATCGTGAGATCGACATTCTGGGGTACGAATTCATTCTGGAAAAACTCGAGGAATACGATGCTTGAAATGACTCACCAAACGCCGGGCGCCGAGCGGGAGCTCGCCGCTGCGCCGATTCTCCTGACCGACGACGAAGTGGCCAGCTTCGTCATCCGCGGCTATCACGTCGTGCACACGGATTTCCCGCGCGACTTTCATCAGGCGATCTATGAAAAGATCGGCCTGCTCGATCAGAATCCCGGCGACGGCATTCTCGACGCCGTGCCGGAGCTGCACCGAATTTACGCGCACCCGGCCGTGCGCGGTGCGCTGATCAGCCTGCTCGGGCCGAACTTTCGTATGAACAGCCATCGCCATTGCCATATGAATCGGCCGGGCACGCGCAGCCAGGACTGGCACCAGGACAGCACGAACGTGCGCCATCACCAGGTGCGCTGCGTGCTCGGCATGTATTACCCGCAGGATGTCACCGTGCAGATGGGGCCGACGGTGGTGCTGCCCGGCACGCACTTTCGGAATGCGCCGACCGATCGCATGGCGTCGTACGCCAACTTCCGCGAGCAGGTCGTCTTCGCCGTGCCGGCCGGCACGGTGGCGATTACGCATTACGACATCTGGCATGCGGCGTCGGCGAACACCAGCGACAAGATGCGCTACATGCTGAAGTTCCTGTTCGACCGCACCGAGGAGCCGAGTGCGCCGAGCTGGAATCACGATCCCGTGCAGGCTGCCGAGGCGCAGAATCGGCTGATCTTCGAACGATCGATCATGTGCTCGCAGTCGGATCATTACAAGGAGCGCGGCCTGCGTCAGGAGATGTGGCGCCATCTGCTCGGGGCAGGTTAGCCAGTCGCCGGCGCGGTACGCCGCGCTGTCGGCGTCGGCGCCGAGCGGGAGAAACTCCACGCTCGGCGCGGCGATGTCGAACTGCTAGGCGAGCGCCGCGAGAATTTGCCCCGCCGGAACTCGCGGAGGATGCAGCATGCGCTACCTCACGACGAGCGGCACATAGACGACTTGCGTCGCCGGCGCCGCGGATCCCCACGTGGCCGAATCGGCGAGATCGGCGTCGGACGGCCAC
>JBIIIA010000153.1:0-7391 GCA_044235195.1 Thermoflexales bacterium | reverse complement strand
CGCGGAATGCTTTCCCTCGACGACCTGCGCCGGCGCGTGCAGGCCGGCGACATCGACACGGTGCTGGTGGCGGCGACCGACCACATCGGCCGCCTCATCGGCAAGCGCTTCGACGCCGAGTTTTTTCTCGAGAGCGTGCACGATCACGGCACGCACGGCTGCGACTACCTGCTCACCGTCGACATGGAGATGACGCCGGTGCCGGGGTTCCGCTACGCCAACTGGGAGCTGGGCTACGGCGATTTCCACATGACGCCCGACCTGAGCACGCTGCGCACGGCGGCGTGGCTCGAGCGCAGCGCGCTGGTGCTGTGCGACATCCGCAGCGAGAAGACGCACGACTTCGTGCCCGTGGCGCCGCGCACGATCCTGCGCCGGCAGATCGAGCGCGCGCGCAGCATGGGCTACGAGGTGATGGCGGCCTCCGAGCTCGAGTATTACCTGTTCGAGGATTCCTATCGCGCCGCAGCGACGAAGGGCTACGCCGATCTGCAGCCGGCGGCGTGGTATCTCGAGGATTACCACATGCTGCAGGGCACGCGCGAGGAGAAGTACACCGGCGCGGTGCGACGGGCGCTGGCGGCGTCGGGCGTGCCGGTCGAGAATAGCAAAGGCGAGTTCGGCCTCGGCCAGCACGAAGTGAACGTGCGTTACGCCGATGCGCTGACGATGGCCGATCGCCACGTGGTGTACAAGCAGTGCCTCAAGGAAGTGGCCGAGCAGCAGGGCGTGAGCGTGACGTTCATGGCCAAGCCGTTCAGCCCGCCGCAGGCCGGGTCGAGTTGCCACATTCACCTGAGCCTGTGGAAGGACGGCAAGAACGCCTTCGCCGGCGAGCACGCCATCGGGCCGGTGCGCGGGTCCGATGAATTTCGCTGGTTCCTGGGCGGCTGGATGGCGCACACGCACGATGTGATGCCGTTCTACGCGCCGACGATCAACAGCTACAAGCGCTACGAAGACGGCTCGTGGGCGCCGACGCGCATCGCGTGGAGCTACGACAACCGCACGGCGGGGTATCGCGTGGTGGGTGCCGGCAAGAGCCTGCGCATCGAGTGCCGCATTCCCGGCGCCGACTGCAACCCGTATCTGGCGTTCGCCGCGGCGCTGGCCTCGGGCTTGGACGGCCTCGAGCAGCGCACCGAGCCGCCGCCGATTTTCCAGGGGGACGTGTATCAGGCGCGGGCGCTGCCGCGCGTGCCCTACACGCTCGGCGCGGCGACGGCGTCGTTCGCCGAGAGCGCCTTCGTGGCGACGGCGTTCGGCGTCGACGTCGTCGAGCACTACGCGCACGCCGCGCGCATCGAGCAGTCGCAGTTCGACGCCGCGGTGACGGACTGGGAGCGCAAGCGGTATTTCGAGAGGATTTGACGGCGGACGACAGACGGCGGACGGCGGACGGCGTCTATAAATTCAAGGAGATCGAACAATGAGACTCAACGACAAAGTCGCCCTGATCACGGGCGCGGGCAGTGGCATCGGCCGCGAGACGGCGCTGGTGTTCGCGCAGGAAGGCGCGGCGGTGGTAGTGGTCGATGTCAACGACGCTGCGGGTGAGCAGACGGCGGCGGCGGTGACGGCGGCGGGCGGCCGTGCGACGTACGTGCGCGCCGACGTATCGAAGGCGGCCGACTGTGAAAACATGGTGGCGCACGCCGAGCGCACGTTCGGCAAATTGAACGTGCTGTTCAATAACGCCGGCATCAGCCACAAGGACGACGACGACGCGGTCACCACGTCGGAAGACGTGTGGGACCTGACCTTCGACATCAACGTGAAGGGCGTGTGGCTGGGCTGCAAGTACGGCATCCCGGCGCTGCGGCGCGCGGGCGGCGGCAGCATCATCAACACGGCGTCGTTCGTGGCGCTGCTGGGGGCGGCCACCCCGCAGCTGGCGTACACGGCCAGCAAGGGCGCGGTGCTGTCGATGAGCCGCGAGCTGGCGGCCATTCATGCGCGCGAGAACATCCGCGTGAATGCGCTGTGCCCCGGGCCGCTGCACACCGAGCTGCTGATGAAATATCTGAATACCGAGGCCAAGAAGCAGCGCCGGCTGGTGCACATCCCGATGGGCCGCTTCGGCCAGGCGAAGGAGATCGCGATGGCGGCGCTGTATCTGGCGTCCGAAGAATCGTCGTTCGTGACGGGCACGGCGTTCAGCGTGGACGGCGGCATCACCGCGGCGTATACGACGCCGGAATAGGGCGGTATGCGATAATCACCCGTCTATTTCCTAATCCATTCCAAGGAATAACCATGGCAACTACATCCGATCTGCGACGCGGACTGCTGATCCGACACAACGGCGACGTCTGGCGCGTCGTCGAATTTCAGCACATTGCGCCGGGCAACTGGCGCGCGATGACGCGGCTCAAGCTCAAGAATCTGAACAACGGCAAGGTGATCGAAGATCGCATGCGCGCCGGCGACGACATCGACGTGGTGCAGTCCGAGACGCGCACGATCCAGTATCTCTACAAGGACGGCGAAACCTACAACTTCATGGACACCGAGAACTACGAGCAGATCGCGCTCGACGAGGACACCGTCGGCGATCAGGCGCAGTTCATGAAGGAGAACGAGATGTGCGAACTGCTCGTCCTCGATGGTGCGAAGATCGCCGGCATGCAGATTCCGACGTTCGTGACGCTGCGCGTGACGTCGACGGACGTGGCCGTGCGCGGCGACACCGCGACGAACGTGCTGAAGGACTGCGTGCTCGAGACCGGCGCGATCGTCAAGGGGCCGTCGTTCATCAAGGAAGGCGATCTGCTCAAGATCGACACGCGCACGGGCGAGTATCTCGAACGCGTGAAGGAATAAGCGATCAGCGTTCCGCCAGCGCGCCCTGGCCGCGCAGGCTGAGGACGATCAGAACGATGACGCCGCTGACGATGAACACGTCGGCGAAGTTGGACACCGGCCAGTCGAAGCCGATTTCCGGTATTTTGAGATGCAGGAAATCGGTGACGTACCCCTGTCGCAGGCGGTCGATGACGTTGCCGAGCGCGCCGCCCAGCTGCAGGCCGAGCGCGATGCGTGACGCGCGATCGCCTTCCGGCAGGCGCGGGCCGTAGTACAGAATCATGCCGGTGACGACGGCGGCGATGACGATGAAAATCATCCCGCCGTTCTGAAACAGGCTGAACGCTGCGCCGGTGTTCATGGTGCGCGTGAGCCCGAACCAGTGCCCGATCAGCGGGATCGATTCATAGAGCTCCATGCTCGCCTCGATGAGGCGTTTGCTGACCTGGTCGATGCCGATGGCGACCGCGGCGATGATCAGCAGCAGTTTCATGCGCCGGATGGCTGGCGCTACTTGTGTGAGGACGGACGCGTTCATTCCCCCACTTGTACCACGTCCGGCTGGGGGCGGAACATGCAGATGAGCAGCAGCGCAGCGCCGGCCAGCAGGCCGAAGTGCGACACGTTCAGCCGGAAGGTGCCGACCTCGATGAAGTTCACCACGCCGCCGAGGTAGATGTGATCGAACAGGCCGGAGCCGAGCGCGCCGGTGATGAGTCCGAACGCGGCGTGATAGGCGCGGCTGCTGCGCGCCACTCCCCAGAAGAACAGGATGAGCAGCGCCAGCGCCAGGCCGGTCAGCTCCAAACCGAGCATGAGGGTGCTGCTGATCAGGCTGCTGGTCGTCAGGTTCGGGGTGACCGGGACGGCGCCGGAAAGCGCCTTCGTGAGCTGGTCGACGACGACGATGGCGACCGATGAGACGATGAACGCGCCGACCGGGGCGGTCGTTCGCGGCGCGGCGGCTGCGCGTGCGGCATCGCGCGTCGCGGAGCGCGTCGGCGGCGCCACGTTGAATTCGCCCGTCGCGGTGCCGGTCAGGATGCGAATGGCGGTGGCGGCGTCGCGCAGCTCGATGCCGATGAAATTCGGCGCGGACTTGAACAGGCCGGTCAGTTTGGGGCTGAGGGCCATCAGTCGCTGGTTCTCGTCGTTCATCTCCGCTGTGCCGCTGCGCGCGGCGCGCTCGAGGCGGGTGAGCAGGCCGACGTCGAGCCGGGCGGCTTCGAACAGGCGCTGCGAGAGCAGGCGCAGCGCGATCAGCTTGGCCATTTGCGCGCCGGTCAGCCGGGTGGGCATGCCGTCGCTGTGGCGCTTGTGCAGCGCGGCCATGGCGGCCTGCCACTCGTGGCAAGCCGATTCGATGGCGCGCTGATCCGGGGCGAGCGCCTCGCGGATGACCTTGCCGGCGTCCGCGGGCAGTGCGGCCAGTGCGTCGGTGCGTCCGCGGCGCGTCGGTGCCTGCTCGGGCTTGGGCGCATCCGGGCGCAGCGGCGCGCGCTTGGCGGAGGGTGTGCTGCGTTCGGGCACCACGATGCGCTCAGTGGACCACGCGGCGAGCGTCTGGTCTCCGTCGGGCACGGCGACGCGCAGATTGTCCAGCAGGCGCAGCTCGTCGGCGGCCAGCAGTGCGGCGCAGCGCGGCGCCGACAGGAAATAGCGCGAGGCTTCGAGCAGGTCGTGCGCGAAGATGCCGTCCACCTGATCGAGCTTGTCCAGCCCGACCACCAGCATTTGATCGGTCGACGAAAACGCGACGTCGAGGATGCCGGGCAGCGCGCTGCGGAACTGGCCGGCGAACGCCGCCGCGGCGAACGTCGCCGATTCGTCGCCGCTGCGCTCGCGCTGGATCAGCTCGGTGAGCTGTCGGCGCAGGCCGATCACCGTTTCCTGCGGCGCGTGCACCGATTCGGCGATTTTGTCGAGCACGGTCAGCAACAGGTGCTGCCACGTCTCCAGGTGCATCGGCATCTCCGTGGCGTCGACGACCACGCCGACCAGGCGCCGGTGGCCGGGCGTGCGCAGCCCGCGCGCCGCCGTCAGCTCGCTGAGCAGCATGCTGGCGTTGCCGCGGCTGCCGAACAGCGCCACGAAATGCGCCGGTTCACCGCCGTCCAGCAGCACCAGCACTTCATCCAGCGTGCGCGCCTGTTCCACGCCGATCGCTTCCGCTACCTTCCAGGTTTGATTGGACATAGGTCGCTCACCGTGTGGCGTCTGTGCCGGAAACGAGAAATCTCTAAGTGCGTTCGCCATAAGCCGACCCTCGCGCACCGGGTCGGCTCAGTCTTTTTGACTACCGACAAGTGTGCGCTTAAGGATTTCTAATGACGCTAATTGTAACCTGTTCTGAATCGAAGGTATCCACCGAAGTAGGGGCGTTTTCCGGGACTCCGGACTGAAGAATCACTGAGAGTGTCTCGGATTTTATGTAATTTTCGAATTGAGCGATGGCAGCGGCCAGGCGTGGTGTGGCATCGTAGTAGGCGGCGATGCGGTCGGAGACGTCGAAATCGGCGGCCTTGCGGGCGTCGTTGATGCGGCGGACGACCTCGCGGGCCAGGCCCTCGCGAATCAGATCCTCGGTCAGCGCGGTGTCGAGGGCGACGACGATGCCGGCTTCTCCGGCGACGACCAGACCTTCGCGCGGCTGAGCCTGCACCAGAATTTCGTCGGCGGCCAGCGCCACGCCGGCGATTTCCACGGAACGGCCGGCCTGCACGGCGGCGGCCACCTGCGCCGGGTCGAGCGCGGCGAGGCCGTCGCGCACCTTCGGCAGGTTCTGGCCGAGCTTCTTGCCGAGCTTCTTCAGGTCGGGCAGCACTTTGTACGTGACGAGCTCCTCGGCGCGTTCGGCGAAGGCGATGCCCTTGATGTTCAGCTCGTCGCACAGGATGTCCTGCTGCGCGAGGATGACGGCGCGCGCCTCGGCGTCGGCGACGATGCGCGCGCCGGCGAGCGGCTGGCGCACCTTGACCTTGCTCTGCGCGCGTACGCTGTGGCCGAGGTTGACCACGCGGCGGGCGATTTCGGTCTCGCGCAGCAGCGTCTGCTCGGCGGCGGTGAGCGCGCGCGTCGGCGGGAACGGCTGGTGGTGCACCGAGTCGCTGGCCGGATCGGCGTCGGCGAGGGCCCGGCCGGCGACGAGGTTCTGCCACATCGCCTCGGCGAGGAACGGTGTGAACGGCGCGAGCACGCGGCAGAGCGTGGTGAGCACGTCGTAGAGCGTTTCGTAGGCCGCCTGCTTGTCGGCGGTCATTTCGCTGCCCCAGAAGCGGGCGCGGCTGCGGCGGACGTACCACGTCGACAAGTCATCGACGAAGCGTTCGACGGACAGCGCGGCCGGGCGCGAGGCGTAGGCGTCGAGCCCGGCCGCGGCGTCGTTGACGGTCTGCTGCAGGCGGGCGAGGATCCACGCATCGAGCGGGGCCGGGGCCGTCGGCGCGGACGCGCCGGGCACCCAGCCGTCGGCGACGGCGTAGGTGACGAAGAACGAGTAGACGTTCCAGAGCGGGATGAGCAGATTGCGGCGGCACTCGCTGAGCGAGTTGTAGCCGAAGCGCAGGTTGTCGTCGTATTCCTGGCGGGCGTAGGCCCAGCGCATGACGTCGGCGCCGGCCTTGTCGGCGGCCTCGTTGAACTCGATCGAGTTGCCCTTGCTCTTGTGCATCGGCTCGCCCTTTTCGTCGACGAGCGTGGCGAAGCCCAGGATCGTGTCGGCCGGGCGCACGTCGGCCAGCACGGTGCTCATGGCGATCATGGCGTAGAACCAGTTGCGGAACTGGCCGGGGAAGCTCTCGGTCATGAACTGCCCCGGGAACCACTTCTGCCAGTATTCGCGGTCGGCGCGGTAGCGGATCGTGCTGAAGCCGATGATGCCGGCGTCCAGCCACGGGTTGCCGACGTCGACCACGCGCGTGCCGATCTGGCCGGTGACCGGGTGAGCGATCTTGACGCCGTCGATCCACGGGCGATGCGGCGTGCGGCCAGCGAACTTCTGCCAGCCCTCGACGGCGCGCGCCTCGAGCTCTTCGTAGCTGCCGATGACTTCGAAGGTTCCGTCGGGATATTCCCAGATCGGCAGGGCCAGGCCCCAGAAGCGCTTCTTGGAGATCATCCAGTCGTGCATGTTGTGCAGCCAGTCGAGCTCGCGCTCCTTGCCGAACGACGGCACCCAGTTGATGGTCTCGGTGACCTTCATCATGTCGTGCCGCAGCTGATCCATGCTGATGTACCACTCGTCGACGAGGCGATAGACCAGCGGCGTGCTGCAGCGCCAGCAGTGCGCGTAACGGTGGCGGTACGACTCGCGGCGGTAGAAGAAGCCCTTCTGCTTGAGCATGCTCTCGACGGCGTCGGGCACCTCGTGCGCGTGGCGGCCGACCAGTTCGCCGAAGCCGCTCAGGTAATGGCCGTCCTCGCCGAGCGGGGCGACCATCGGCGAGCTGAATTCCTTGCCGAGCTTGTGGTCCTCGGGGCCGCAGCCGGGGGCGATGTGCACCACGCCGGTGCCCTCGGCCTCGCCGACCTCGTCCCACGGAATCACGCAGTGTTCGAAGCGGCGATCGCCGTCGAAGCCGTGCTTG